>CAYHRR010000064.1:0-12632 GCA_964358875.1 uncultured Planctomycetaceae bacterium
GAAGTGCTCCGTGAACGCATCCCACTCGTGCTTGGGGAAGATCGCTTCGACCTTCTTGCGCACGGCGACTTTGGCGCGCTCGCTGCCGAAGAAGTTCCAGGCCACTTCGTCGAGGTGCGCGAGGTGCTTCGCGCAGAACTCCTCGAAGCGCGCCGCTTCCATGCGCTCGCGCGCGATCTTCGCGTAGCTCGCGATCTTCTCGCGGTAGGGGACGTCCTTCTCCGCCGCGTCGAAATACGGCTGCCAATCCTGATTGAGGCGCATCTTCTTCTTCGTCGCGGCGCAGTACAGCGCCCAACGCAGCTTCGCTTTGACGAGCCACGGGAAGTGGCGGTGCAGCGACGTGACTTGGCTGTCGGGGCACGGGTTTGCGAAGTCGATCGGATGCCAGGTGCCCTTTTCGTAGAGGGCCTCGCAGCTGTTGAAGTCCCAGTTGAAGAACGAGTTGATCGTCAGCGTGATGTCGCGCAACAGATCGAGCTGTTCGTCGGGCAGATAGTCCTTGTCGTTGAGATAGCGCTGGTGCAGCGGCGCGCTCGGGTCGTAGCGGATCACCTTCGTTTGCGGCCCCAAGCCGATGCAGCGGCAGAAGTGCTCGTGCGGCAGCACGCCCTTCTGCAAATGCATGATCAGCTTGCCCGACTTCTCGTAGGCGTCGCGCAAACCCTGTTCGTCGTCGACCTTCGACACGCCGACCCAGCCGCCGCCGTCGAAGGGCTTCATGAACATCGGATAACCGACGTTGGCGCCGACCTGGCCGAGATCGAACAGCTTCGCGTAGCGCGTCAGCGTCGTCTGGAGGTCGGGCTTCTCTTCGTAGCTCTTCGGCGGCACGAGCCACGTCTCGGGGATCGGCAAGCCGAGGCGGATCATCGCGCAGTAGGTCGTGTGCTTCTCGTTCGATTGCACCGACCACGGATTGTTGAAGACGTAAACGCCGTTGAGGATCGTCGCCTTCTTGATCCACTCGCGGCTGACGTTGTACCAGTGCGTCAAACGGTCGACGACGACGTCGTAGCGCGCGCCTTGGCGCAGATCGAAGGGCTCGATCGTGATGCGCTCGACCTCGAAACGCAGCGTGTCCGCGCCGTGCGGCACAGCGAGGTCGAGGTCATTGATCAACTCCTCGAAACAGATCGGCCAGCAAGTGTCTGCGCCGAGGGAAAGTCCGATTCTTCGCGTGACGTTGGCCACGTGGTGCTCCTGATGCGGGGGGATGGGCGCGGGAGTCTAACCGCGCGCTTGCGCCGTTCGCAGCGCAGTCGTGAGGCCAAGTGCGCGGACGCCGAACGCCGCTTGCAGAGCGCCGTCGGGCGTGTTTTGACGCGCAACGGGCCGCGCGCGGTGTTGTGCGGCGGCCACGCCGTCGTGGAGGCGACGAGCGTTGCTCGCGCGTGTCATGCCGATCCTGTGGCCGGCGCCGTGTGTGCGGTGCGCGGCCTGCGCCGAACGGCGAGCGCATGAGGCTGCGGCGCGCGTGCTGAAAGGGCCGAGCAGAACATCCATCGATGTGCGCCGCGCAGTCATCGGAAACTCGAACGCGCGCGGATCGCGCACGCGCCGCGCGCCGGCGATCTGCGAGTCCGTGACGAGACCTAGCAGCCTTTGGCCCGTCGAAATGGGAATGACCCTGGGCGGCGCCGAAGCGCCCACCTCGGCGACGTGACTCGCGCCGACGCGCGCCAGGTGCGCAGAGTTCTCCGTTTTTCGCGTCACAGCGCCTTGGACGGCTGCTCTCTCGACCGTCGCCTCGTGGACTGCGGCGCGCCGCGAGTTTTCGTGGCAGCACATCTGCGCGGCGTTCACTTTCGAGCTTCGAGGTTAGGTTGGGAGCCTGCGGTGAAACCGAGTCACGAACGCATAGACGTCGAAGTCCTGCTGGCGCAGTCGCGCTGGATGAGCGGCCTCGTGCGCGGGCTGATCAACGATCCGGACGCCGTCGACGACATCGTGCAAGAGACCTGGCTGCGAGCCTTGCAACGCCCGCCGCGAGCCGAAGGCGGGATCGTGTCCCTGCGTGCGTGGCTCGCGCAGGTCGCACGGCGCCTGGCGCTGCGTCGCATGGTCGGCGAGGACGCGCGTCAACTTCGCGAGGCCAGCGTCGCGCGCACTGAGCACAACGACGACGCCGAAGTCGCGACCGAGCGTCTGCGCTTGCAGCGCGAACTCGCCAACTACGTGCTCGCGCTCGATGAGCCGTACCGCAACGCCGTCATCCTGCGCTACCAGGAGGGACTGGAGTTCGAGCAGATTGCCGTGCGGTTGGGGATCAGCGAGGTCGCGGTGCGCCAGCGCGTTTCGCGCGGGCTGCGCCGCTTGCGCGAGCGACTCGACCGCGAGCACAACGGGGATCGTCCCGCGTGGTGCGTCGCCTACGCGGTGGTTTTGCGCAGCCCGGCAGCGAAATCAGCGGCGCTGGGTGCTTCGTCGGCCTTCGTGTGGCTCGCCGCGTGTGCGCTGCTCGTCGGTGGAGTTGCGACGGCGTGGTGGTGGGTCGGCCGGGCGCCGACAACGGACGAGAGCGCGCGGACGCAGGCCTCGGCTACGGCAGGGAGCGCGCTCTCCACGGCAGACGCCGCGGCCGACGCTCAGCGCAGCGCCGTTCCGGCCGCCACGTCCGCGCTGCCTTCCGCCCAAGACCACGGCCGCGAGAAGCTCGCATGGAGCGGAATCGTCGAAGACGCGTCGGGCCTGCAGGTCGCCGGCGCGCTCGTCGAGGCCCTCGAGGTCGATCGCTCGGCCTATGACCTCGCGCGCTCGGCCGGTGACTCCGGCGAGCGACTCGTCGCGAGCACGCTGAGCGCGGCCGACGGTTCGTTCGAGCTCCAGGTCGACGATGGCCGGCTCTACGACTTGCGCGTCAGCGCGGCCGGTTTCGCCACCGAGCTCGCAGCGGATCGATGTGCGCGCGAAAGCGTGCGCATCGCGTTGTCTCGACCGACGTCGCTCAGCGGCTTGCTGACGCGCGAGTCCGACGGAACGCCGGTGGTTGGAGCGCGACTGCGCGCCGTGCGCGTGTGGTTCGACTCCGATCGTCAGAGCCATCGCGAAGCAGCGCGTGCGACGAGCGATGCGTGGGGACGCTACGCGTTTGCGGATCTCGCACCGGGGCGAGTTTCGATCGAAATCGTCGCCGAGCACGACTCCGACGCGTCCTTCGTCGTCGAGATCGCGCGCGTCGACGGCGTCGCCGTCGTGGAACGGAACTTCGCGCTGGCGCCCGGCGCGCGCGTGCGTGGGCGCGTGGTCGACGCGCGCACCGGCCGTCCGATCTTCGGCGCGAGCGTCGTGGCCGGGCCTGCGGCGCTCGACAACGGACGCTGGAGCGGTGTGCTGTCGCCTACCGCGGCCGGGTTGGGATGGAAATGTCGCGCGGCGGTGACGACCGACAGCGAAGGTCGCTTCGAACTCACCGCCTCCGGCGAGTTCTTTCCGAGCCAAATCACGGCCAAGGCTGTTGGTTACGGAGCGAATTCGAGGCGCGCGTGCGCAGCCGAGAACGACGCGAGTGAGTTTGTCGAGATCGCGCTCGACGGCGGAGTTTCCGTGCGTGGCCGCGTCGTGGCGCCCGATGGTGCTGCACTCGGCGATGTGCGCGTCGTGGCGACTGCGATCGCTTTCGAGCAGGGCTTGCAGCACGTCGACTGGCGCGAGTGCCGAACGAACGGCGATGGGCGCTTCGAACTCGCTGACCTCGTGCGCGGTCGAGCCCATGCGTTGATGCTCGAGTCCCCGGCCTTGGGTCGACGCGTCTACGATCTCGCGGCGAGCACGCTCAGCGGCGCGGAATGCGAGCTCGGCGCGTTGTCGCCGCCGGCCCTCGGTCGCCTCGCGGGCACGGTCGTCGGTCCCGCGACCGAAGCACTCGCCGGCGCCTGGATCACCATCGTCGGGGACAGCGCCGATGCCTTGCGCTTCGGCGACGGCGTGGAGGACGCGACCGCAGGCCTGCGCGCGGCGCTCTCGCTGCGCACCACCCGCGCCGACGAGCATGGCCGCTTCGTGTTCGAGGGTCTCAGTTCGGGGCGTTGGCTCGCCGGCGCTGAGCTCGATGTCGTGCTGCGCGAGGGCGAGCAGCGCGACGACGTTCGGATCGTGCGGCGTCCGTCGAGCACGTTGTCGGGCGTGGTGACCGACGTCACGGGCCGACCGCTCTTGCATGCGGCGGTCGTGCTGCGAGCCGAAGACGACGCGAGCCGGGCGCCGATGATGCGGGTCACGCATGCCGACGGGCGCTTCGAGTTCGACGGCCTGGACCTGGGCTCGTACCGCCTCCTCGCGGCGCCGAACTCGGTCCACCAAGAGGGCGGCGAGCGCATGGTGCACGCCATGGAGTTGCGCGGGCTCCGCGCCGGTCTGCGAGCTCTCGAAGTCGTCCTGCCGCCGGCCGCGGTCACGACGGGCCGCGTCACGCTCGCGAATGGCGAGCCGAAGGGCCACGTCGTGGTTTTCGCGCGTCAAGCCGGCGCGCTGCTCACCTACGAGTACACGGACGCCGACGGCAATTTCGTGCTGCGGCTGGCGCCGGGAGCCGTAGCGGAACTCAGCCTCGAGGGCGGCGCCCCCGGCGACGTCCAGCGCGGCGTCGTCGCCGGCACCCAGGGCGTCGATTTCGTCCTCGCCGAGCGCTGACGCGGCGCTGCGCCGAAGTTCAGGGGAAAAGCGGTCACGAAACCCGCACCGGCGTCTCTCTAGCCCAGCGACGGCGCCACGTGCCGCGCTTCCACCGAGGTCCTCACCATGTTGTGCAACCGAGCTATTCATCCGGCCTGTTTCTCCGCCGTGGTGCTCGCCTACGGGCTCACTTGTCCCCCGAGCGCCAGGGCTCAATCCGTGCCGCAGTGCGCGCTCGAGACCGCACACGTGATCGCGGCTGATGCGGAGCCCGGCGACACCTTTGGGCACACCGTCGGTGTCGACGGCGCGAGCTTGGTAGTCGGCGCGTACTTCGACGACGACGTCGCGTCCGGCGGCGGTTCGGCCTACGTGTTCGTCGCGAGCGGTGGTGCGTGGATCCAGCAGGGCAAACTGCTGCCGAGCGACGGAACGGGCTTCGACCGCTTCGGCTGGCACGCCGACATTTCGGGAGACACCGCCGTCGTCAGCGCGATCTTCGGCGACGGACTCGCGCCGGTCTCGGGCACCGCCTACGCGTACGTTCGCAGCGGGACAGTTTGGTCCGAGCAGGCCAAGCTGACCTCGTCCGACGGCGCGTCGAGCGATTGGTTCGGACGCAGCGTGGCGATCAGCGCTGACACGATCGTCGTCGGCGCGCCGCAGGACGATGACAGCGGTTCGAGTTCGGGATCCGCCTACGCGTACTTCCGCTCGGGCACGACCTGGAGCGAATCACCCAAGCTCGTCGCGAGCGATGCGGCGGCGGCCGACAATTTCGGCGAGTCCGTCGCGATCGACGGCGACACGCTGATCGTCGGCTCGCCCTATGACGACGACCTCGGCTCGAACTCCGGCTCCGCATACGTCTTCGTGCGCGTCGCCGGCACATGGACACAGCAGGCCAAGCTCAAGGCGAGCGATGGCAACACGCAGGACACGTTCGGCTGGCGCGTCGCCGTGCAGGGCGATTCCGCCGTGATCGGCGCGTACAAAGCCGGCCTTGGCTCCGCTACGGGAACGGGCGCCGCCTATGTCTTCACCCGCAGCGGCAGCGTGTGGACCGAGCAAGCGAAACTGACGGCCTCGGATGGGGCCAACGGCGACAACTTCGGGTGGCCGGTTTCGATCGCCGGAAACACCGTCGCGGTCGGCGCGGTGGCCTCGGGATCGGCCTATGTCTTCGCGCGCTCGGGCACGACCTGGACTGAAGTGTCGACGCTCGTCGCGAGCGACGCGGCCGCCGGCGACGGCTTCGGACTCGCGCTCGACGTCGATGCGAGCAAGATCGTGGTCGGCGCGTACCAAGACGCGACGCCGGCGGGCGCGGGCACCGGCTCGGCCTATGTCTTCGACCTGACCTTCGCGCCGAGCGCGTACTGCACGGCGGGAACGACGACCAACGGCTGCACTCCGACGATGTCCGCTGTCGGCGTCGCGAGCGCCTCCGCTCCGACGGGTTTCACCCTCGTCGCGGTAGGCGTCGAAGGCCAGCAGCAGGGCGTCGTGTTCTACGGCGTCAGCGGACAAGTCGCCGCGCCGTGGGGCACGAGCTCGAGCTTCATGTGCGTGAAGGCGCCCACGGAGCGCACGGCGCCGCAGAACTCAGGCGGCACGAGCGGAGCGTGCGACGGTGTGTTCTCACTCGACTGGAACGCCTTCCGCGCCACGCACGCGAGCGCCCTCGGTCAACCCTTCGTCGCCGGCGACAGCGTGTGGGCCCAGGCCTGGTTCCGCGATCCGCCGAGCCCGAAAACCACACAGCTCTCGGACGCCTTGGCCTTCTCTCTGTGCCCGTGATCGAACTCCGCCCCGCACCCATCGCTCGAGAGCTTCTCCGTGAACGTCACCTCACGCCAATTCACCGTTCCTGCCGCGCTTCAATCCGCGGGCCGCGCCACCGTCGCATGTCTAGCGCTCGCGGTCGTCGCTTCAGCCCAGACGCCGACCGTGCACTTCGCCGCGCCCGCAGCTGCCGCGCTGTTCAACGAGCGCCCGGCGTTCATGATTTCGGACGACTGGAACGCTGACGGAGCGCTCGACCTCGTCGTCTCGCTTCGCAGCAACGAGATTCAGGATTACCAGTCCGACGGAAGCGTGGTGATGCTGCGCGGCAACGGGAGCGGGGCGTTCACCTGGAGCGAGATCGCCCAGGGCATTGGGCATCGCCCCGGCCCGTTGGCGTCCGCGGACTTCGACGCCGACGGAGCGTTGGACCTCGCCTGGTGCGACACGACATCGTGCTGCTTCTACACCGGCCAGATCCACGTCCTGCTCGGCGATGGAGCCGGCGATTTCGCCGAGACCAGCGTGCTGGCGAGCGTCCCCGCGCTGAAGGGACTTGCGGCCGGAGATCTCGACGGCGACGGCGACGTCGATCTGATCGTGGTAGGTGACGGCGGGGCGCTGCGCATGGTCATGCTGCGCGGAGTCGGCGGCGGGAGTTTCGCGGGGCCCGTCGAAATCCCCGGCTCCTCGGCGCTGTATTTCAAGGACGTCGCTGTCGCCGATCTCGACCTCGACGGCGACCTGGACATCGTCGGCGGGCACTACGGCGGCGTGAACGTCTGGCGCAACGACGCAGGTGCTTTCACAGCCTCCTGGTCCGTCTCCGCAGCGAGCGGCTTGCGCGCGCTCGACACAGGCGACATCGACGCCGACGGAGTGGTCGACATCGCGCTGGTCCGCTGGGGAATGTCTCTGCACGTGCTGCGCGGAGTGGGTGACGGCTCCTTCCAAAACTTCGGTCCCTACACAGGGAGCACCTACGCCAACGACGTCATCGTCGTGGACTTGACCGGCGACGGCGCGGACGACGTGATCGTCTCGAACGATCCCGATCATCTCGCGGTGTACCTCTCGCGAGGCGACGGAACGGTGATGCCCGCGCAGATTCAGTCCTGCACTTACCAGGGACCGTCGGCGGTCTGTGCCGGGGATTTCAACGGCGATGGTTTGGTCGACGTTGCCACGCCGCTGAACAACTTGGGCTGGTCGGCGACGGTCAAGCTGTACTTCCAGGATTTCCTACCGCCGGCGACATATGGCTCGGCGAAGGCGAGTGCGATCGGCTGCGTGCCGTCGGTGTTGCTCACCGGAGTGCCGAGCGCCACGTCGCCTAGCGCGTTCTCGATCGAGTGCATTCAGGTCGTCAGCCGGAAGTCGGGACTCCTGATCTACGGGTGGTCCGCGTCGGCGACGCCGTTCCAAGGCGGCACGCGTCTCGTCGCGACTCCGCTGCGACGAACGTCGCTGCAGAACTCGACAGGCAACGCGGCGCCGGACGACTGTTCGGGCGCCTTCGCGTTCGACATGAACGCTCGCATCCAGAGCGGCGTCGATCCCGACCTGCGCCCGGGGATCGCGGTCTTCGCCCAGTACTGGTATCGCGACCCGGCCGACCCGTTCGGAACCGGGTTGTCCGACGCCGCGAGCTTCGTCATCCGGCCGTGAAACACTCCGCATCCTCGATCTGAGGACAACACAACATGCGACTACTGACAACTCTCGCTTTCGTGCTCACGTCCGTCACTGCCGCTGCGCAGCAGGTGATTTATGTCGACAGCACCGCAACGGGTGCCAACACGGGCAGCTCATGGGCTAACGCGATCACCAGCCTGCGCTCGGCACTGGACGGTGCTCTGGTCGGCAGCGATTTGTGGGTTGCGGAAGGAACCTACTTGCCGGGTCCGACGGTGACGGCGGCGGACACGTTCCAACTCAAGAACGGAGTGCGCCTGTACGGCGGATTCGCCGGTAACGAGAGCTCGACCGCGCAGCGCGATTGGGTTCTACATCCGACGATCCTGAGCGGCGCGACCGGCCCTGGTCAGAGCGCGCACGTCGTCACTGCCAGCGGCGTGAACCTGAGCGCGGAACTCGACGGGTTCATCGTGGCCTACGGCGGCACCGGACCGCCGAACGGACCTGCGGGCTCCTACGACAAGGTCGGTGGCGGGCTGTTCTCGCTCGGTGGGAGCCCGACGGTTCGCAATTGCACGTTCAGTGACAATTTCAGCTACGGGCCCGGCGGCGCGATCTATTGCCAGGACTCGAATATCGTGCTCGAGTCGTCGCGCTTCGAACGCAACTGGGCCTATGTCGGCACCGGCGGTGCGTTCTACTTCTACGGCGCATCGAGCCCTGTCGTCCGCGACTGCACGTTCGTCGAAAATGTCTGCACTGGTGGCCAGGGTGGCGGCCAGGGCCTGGGCGGAGCAATCCAAAGTTGGAGTTCGCTCCCGGCCACGCTCGAGCGCTGTCGCTTCGACCTCAATGAGTCCAAGGGCATCATCCCGCAGGGTGGTTCGCTGCTGTGCTACGGCGGGGCGGTCCATCATCAAGGACCCGGACACTTGACGGTTCGCGACTGTGTGTTCACACGCAACCGCTCCCACGTCGGCGCAGCCGTCGCCGCTTGGAGCGCAGCGACGATCGTGAATTGCGAGTTTCGCGACAACGTCGCTTACACGTTCAATCTCAGCGGAGGCTCGAGCGGCGGTTGGGGGGCTGCGATCGCGTACTCCGCGGGTCCTACGTCGACAAGCCTGTTCGAGATCGTCAATTGCACCATTGCGAAGAACACGTCGAGCAAGGGCGCGGTCTATTCGCCGTGGGCGAACACGCGGATCAAGAACAGCATCGTGTGGGGCAATGTCGCCACCGAAGTGGGAACCCCGTTGTTCTGGGCGCAGATGAAGGGCGATTTCTCCGACGAGTTCTGCTGCGTACAGGGGCTGCTCACGCCGATCGTCGGCGAGGATGCTCCAGTGCCGGGCAACGGCAGCTTCGAATTCGATCCGCTTTTCGTGAGCTTGCCTGCGGGCGATCTGCACCTCGGCCCAGCCTCGCCGTGCGTGGACACCGGCAGCGACGCGCTCCTGCCGGCAGGCGTCGTCTCGGATCTCGACGCCCAGCCGCGCATCCAGGGCGGCCGCGTCGGCATGGGCGCATTCGAGCGGACGCCGGTCGCAGCTACACACGTCTACTGCACTTCGAAGGAGAATTCGCAGGGCTGTCTGCCGCGCATCCACTCGACAGGCGGCCCGAGCGCCGGCGCCGGGAGCGGCTTCATCGTCAGTGGTTTCGACGTGATCGGAAACACAGCAGGTTTGTTGTTCTACGGAACCGCAGGTGCGTCGAACGCTCCGTTCGCCGGCGGAACGAAGTGTGTCGCCTCGCCGATTCGCCGCTGTCCGATCCAGAACTCCGGCGGCAGTGCGACCTCGATTCCGTGCACCGGTGTGTTCTCGATCGACATGAACGACTTCGCGCTCAACGTGTCGGGCGATCCGGCGCTGACCACGCAAGGGACCACGGTTCGCTGCCAATGGTGGGGTCGCGACTCGGGCTACGCGGTCCCGAACAACGTGACGCTGACCGACGCTCTCGAATACGTCGTCGGGCCGTAGTGACGTCCCACGCTCAACCGTCCAACGACTCGAACATCAAAGGCACAATGTCATGTTGAAAAACACGCACACGACAAGATGGCTTGCGATCAGCGTGCTGTGTCTCGCGCCGAGCGTCGCTGCGGGACAACAAGCGCCGAACGGGCACAGATTGCGTCCGCCGCCGCAGTTCCAAATCGATTGGGAGCGGCGCTACGACCACGGCATGAGCAATCACGACTCGGCGCGCGCGCTCGACGTCGATACGCAGGGCAACGTGTTCGTCGCCGGGTCGAGCCTCGGTCTGAACGCGACTTGGACCTACGAGATACTCACGCTGAAGTACTCGGCCACAGGGGCGCTCTTGTGGGAGCGGCGCTACGACAGTGCGGGCGGCGGCTTCAACGACATCGCCGTCGATGTCGAGGCGGCGCCTGACGGATCCGTGATCGTGCTCGGGCAAGGGCCGGGCGCGTCGGGTGATCAGGACATCGTGTTGCTGCGCTATGACGCGGCCGGCGCGTTGCAGTGGGTGAGGCGCTGGAGCAACTGGTGGTCGGACGGCGCGACCGGGCTCGAGCTCGCGCCGGACGGCAGCCTCTACGTCCTGGGCGGGAGCTACTACGGGGGCAACGTGAGCGACATCGTGCTGCTCAAATACGACTCGCTCGGCACGCTGTTATGGCAGCGCAACTATCACGGCGGATTCGGCACGGACGTCGGTTCCGATCTCGATCTCGATTCGCAGGGCAACGTCGTCATCGCCGGCTACAGCATTTCGCCGTCGGGCACCAACAACTACGACTGGGTCGCGCTCAAGTACGACCCCTCGGGCAACTTGTCGTGGAGCGCTCGGCGCGGCGGATCGTTTCTTTGGCCTGATTACTGTTGGGGCATGTGCGTCGACTCGAACGACGACGTGCTGATGACCGGTCACCTCGTCAACACGAGCGGCAATCAGGACTTCACGACGATGAAGTTCGACAGTGCCGGCAATTGGATGTGGACGCGCGATCTCGGAATGGCCTCGGGCGCCGGAAAGGTGGTCACGACCGATCACGCGCGCAACGTGTATGTCGCCGGTGGAGCAGGCGTCATTTCCTACGACGCTGCGGGCAACCTGCGCTGGGAGCGGATCGCGACCGTTGCTCCGGCGACGTTTCCGAGCCTGAATGCCATCGCAATCGATGCGGACGATCACGTGATCGTGACCGGGCCGACCTATGTCGCGGGCTCGAGCAACCAGGTCTTCATTGGGGCGTTCGGCACCAATGGAGTGTTCGTCAATTCGCTGGTGCACGGCGGAACGCTGAGCGAGAGCCCGGAGACCCGCGCACTCGCGATCCGCGGTCGTTCGATCTTCGTGACCGGCGCGGGCCCGAACGCACACGACAACGACGCCTTTACGGTGCGCTACACGCTCACGCGCTGACGCGCGCGACTGTGCGGCATGTGCCGTTCGTTGCTCAGCGACGCTGTGCCTTGAGTCACGCCTACTCGTACACCATCCAAAGCGGACCGGGCGCGAGCCACGAGAGTCCCTCGCGCAAACGATCGCGCCAGTTTTCCCAGTTGTGGCCGTCGCGCGCTTCGGTGAACTTCACGCTCATGCCGGTCGACTGGAGCAGCGGAACGATCGAGCGGTTGTAGTAGATGAGGCTCTCGTAGGTTCCGCAGGACAGGTACACGTTGTCCGCGGGCCGGCCCGGGTTCTCGCGGAACTCGCCCATGAACTTCACGACCGGATCGAAGACCGGGCCGCGGTCGTGGTGGCCGATATCGGTGAACACGAATGAGCCCGATTGCAGCAGCAAGTTGCCGAACACGCCCGGCCGGCGCCACGCGCAGGCGAGCGAGGCGACGGCGCCGAAGCTCGCGCCCATCAAGCAACGCGCGGCGGGTTGCGCGACCAGCGGGTACTTCTCCTCCAAGTGCGGAATGAGCTCGTCGACGAGGAAGCGCGCGTGGCGTTCGTCGTCGGCGTATTCCGCCAAGCGATTGGGCGACTGGATCAGCGCGACGATCATCGGCGGGATCTCCAGCCGATGGATGAGGTTGTCGAGGATCGTGCGCAGGCTCGCGAACTTCACGTAGTCGAGGCCGTCGTGCGCGACGAGCAGCGGGTAGCGGCGCGAGGCGCGAAAGCGCGCGGGCAAGTACACGAGCACCGGCCGCGACTCGCCGAGCGCCGCGCTCTGCACGAACTGCTCCTGCACTTCGCCCAGGCGCGCCTCGGGATCGTGGTGGATCCAATCGGGCTGCACGTAGCCCGCGCCGTACACGACGGAATTCGCGCCGTAGGGATCGCGCGCGAGGTGTTCGTTGAGCGGATCTTGGACGAGTTGGCGCTGGTTGCCGCGCACGAGCTCGAGCTTGTATTCGACGCGCGACATCTCGGGGATGTCGATCGTCAAGGTCCACAGCGGCGAGCCGTGGAAGCGCTGGAACGGCTGCGACGACGACAGGCCGTGAATCCAATGGCGCAAGTTGACGGAGTCCGCAGCGCCGACGAAGGCGAAGGTCACGGTGCGGCCTTCGACGATCGGGAATTTGTGCGCTCGCAAGAACGCTTCGATGTCGGCCGGATGGAGGTGCGAACGCAGGCCGAGTTCGCGCAGCGCTTGGGTC
>CAYHRR010000065.1:0-12606 GCA_964358875.1 uncultured Planctomycetaceae bacterium
ATCCTGGCCGACCGTCTCGCGCAGCTTCTCGAAGCCGATGTTGCGCACGTCCGGCAAGTTCTTGCGCGCCGGCAGCTTGGCCGCGGCCTCGTAGTAATAGACGGGAATCTCGAGCTCGCGCCCGACACGCGCGCCGAGCTCGTGAGCGAGCGCGACGCAGTCCTGCATCGACGAACCTTCGAGCGGCACGAAGGGCACGACGTCGGTGGCGCCGACGCGCGGATGCTCGCCTTGATGTTGCGTGAGGTCGATCAACGTCTTGGCCTTGGCGATCGCGCGGAAAGCAGCTTCGCGACACGCCGCGCCTTCACCGACGAAGGTGACGACCGCGCGGTTGTGGCTCGCGTCCATCGAGTGATCGATCAGCTTGACGCCGCGCACCGCGCGGATCTCGGCCAGGATCTGCTCGACGACCTCGGGACGACGACCTTCGCTGAAGTTCGGCACACACTCGACCAGACCCATGGGACTCCTCTGCGTTGCGCGTTCGGTGCGGCGCCATCGTACGGCGAGCCTGCGCTTTCTCCACGCTTGCACGAGCCGAGTCGGCGGTCGTGGCATCGCGACGGCCGAGCGCTAAGCTCGCGCGCGGAGGTCGACTCGATGCGCATGTTGCTGGCTTGGTCGTTGTGTCTTCTGTTCGGTTGCGCGGCCGCTGGATCGGACCACCTCGCAACACGTGTGGCTGTGCCGGAGTCTGGTTGGGCTGCCGAACCCACGAAAACAGCCGGTTTCGACGTGCAGATGTTCCGCGCCGAAGCGAACCCCGTCGATGCGGCCGTCGCAGCACCGCAAGACGAGCGCGCGCAGAGTGCGCGGCAAGTGATCTATTCCGCAGCGCTACGCGTGGTCGTCGTGTCGAACTCCGATGCCGTGCGCTTGATCCAGGGCTACGCCGAACAGGCCGGTGGTTACTTGCAGGAGAGCGACGCGCGCTCGATCACCGTGCGCGTGCCCGCCGACAAATTCGAGGCCGTGCTCGCGCGCGTGGCGACACTCGGTGAAGTCGTCGAACGCGTCGTCAAGGCCTCCGACGTCACCGAGCAAATGCTCGACCTCGTGATTCGCCTCGACAACGCGCGCCGCACGCGTGATCGCTTGCTCGCGCATCTCGCCAAGAGCGAGAAGATCGAGGACACGCTCAAGATCGAGGCCGAACTCGCGCGCGTCAGCGGCGAGATCGAGCAGATCGAGGGACGCGTGCGCTTCCTCGAGTCGCAGATCGCGATGAGCACGATCCGCGTCGAATTGAACGCGCCCGCGCACGACGCGGCCGATTCCGGCGATCGCCTCGGCTTGCCCTTCGAGTGGATCGAGCGCCTCGGCGACGGACTCGTCGCCGGCACCGTCGAGAGCATGCCGCGCAAGCCGCGCTTTTTGTCGAACGGTCCGCGCTTCGATCCGCCGCCGGAGTTCATTCGCTACTTCAGCGACAGCGACCTCGTCGAAGCGATGAACGCCGAGGGCGTGCGCCTCAAGGTTCAACGCCACGAGAACTACGACAAGGGCGCGCTCGCGTTCTGGACGAAGCTCGCGCGCAAAGCACTGGTGCAGTCGCGTTCGCTCGCCGTCGCCAACGAGCAAGTTCTCGGCGAGGATCGCGCGGCGCTCGCCGGCACGCGCGAGGTCGCAGGCGTTCCGTGCGGCTACTTGCTCGTGCTCGCGCGCAACAACGACTACGTCTACAGCTTCGAGGCCTGGGGCCCGCGCGAGGCCTTCGACAAGCAGATGGACGCACTCGTCGCCGCAGCGCGTTCGCTGCGCAAGTAACTCAGCGGCGCACGTACTTCGTCGCCAAGGCGACCGTGAACGCGCCGGTGAGAATCGCGCCGAGCAGGGCTTCGAATCCGCCGAGGAATTCGCCCAAGGCGCCCGCGCCGGTGGCGGTGCCGTAACCCAGCGTCGCGAACGAAACGAGGCTGACGTCGAGCGCTTCGAGCGCCGTGTGTACGGCCGCAGCGCTGCCGCGCGTCGTGCCCAGTCCCATGAACACTCCGGCGAAGCCGAGCACGACGAGGATCATCGTCGTGAAGACCCAACTCGGGCGGCTGCCGTAGCCCCACACCCAGCGGTGGACCGACCAGGCGAGCCACGCCGGGAGGCGCTTCGGCACGCGCAGTGGGTTCGACCAAACTCCGAAACGCTGCAGCACGCCGCCAAGCGGTGCTCGCTTCGCGCCAATCGCATCGAGGTGCATCGCGCTCATCTGCCGGAAGTAGAACGCGTCGCTCTGCGCGTAGTTGGAGAGCGACTCGAAGTGCGTGGCGATGTTGCGGTAAGCGTTCGAGGCGCGCGCGAAACGTGCGTCGTTGAATTCTCCGAGCGCGCCCCACTCGGCGGCGTCGACGGCTGTGCGCTTGGACCAAATCACGGCGTACAAGTAGGCGCCGTCGAGCTTGGTGCCGACGAGCATCGCCCCCGAGAGATCGGCCGACTCGAGTTGTGCTTGGCGCAGATCGGTGATGTTGAGTTCGGCGCGCCGCAAACTCGCGCGCACCAAGCCGGCTCGATTCAACTTCGCGCCGTTCAGGTGCGCGCCGTCGAGCATCGCTCCGGTGAGTTGCGTGCGTTCGAGCGAAGCGTCGTGCAAATCCGCGCGCGGCAGGTTCGCGAGCGTCAGGTCGAGCCCGCTCAAGTCGAGGTGATCGAGCCGTGCACCTTCGAGCCAGTGCTCGGACTGCACGACGCTCTCGAGCGCCTTGCCGATGCCGACCGACGAGCGACGCTTGGGATCGGTGTGCCACAGGCACGCCTCGCCGCTCGCGACGACGGCCAAGCCGCAACGCACGCGCGGTCGCCCGGGGTGGCGAAAGCGAAACCGGCAACCGTTCGTCGTCATGGCTGCAACGCGCTCGCGGTCGTGCGCGCTTGATCGTCGCCGCGCTGACTGCGTGCCAAGACGCGACCTGCGCACACGACGTCACGCACGGGATTGCGGCCCAGCTCGTAGACGAGGTGTTTGTGATTGGGAAGGTCGAGCACGAGCACGTCGGCGCGTTTGCCGGCTTCCAGAGTTCCCGTGCGCGCACCGCGACCGAGCGAACAAGCGGCGTTGAGCGTCGCTGCGGTCAAACACTCGGCGGCACTCATGCGGTAGCGCAGCGCGGCCCACGACATGACCTCCGGCATGCTCTGCAAGTAGCAACTGCCGGGATTGAAGTCGGTCGAGATCGCCACGGCGAGCCCGGCATCGATCATGCGACGCGCGGGCGCCTCGCGTTCCTGGCGCAGGAACAACGGAACGAGCGGGCACAGCACCGGCACCACGTTCGCGTCGCGCAGGGCTTCGATGCCGCGCTCGCTGACGTGTTCGAGGTGGTCCGCGCTCGCCGCGCCGAGTTCCGCGGCGAGCTCCGCGCCTCCCAAGGGCGTCAGTTGGTCGACGTGCAGACGCAGACCCAAGCCGAGCGCACGCGCGCGTTGCAGGATGCGCCGCGAATCGTCGAGCGAAAAGGCGATGCCTTCGGTGAAGACGTCGCAGTACTCGGCGAGCTTGCTCTGCGCGACCTCGGGCAGCATCTCCTCGATGACGAGCTGCACGTAGTCCGCTTTGCGCTCGCGGTATTCGAGCGGGAAATCGTGCGCGCCGAGAAAGGTCGGCACGACATCGAGCGCGTGTTCGCGGCGCGCGCTCGCGATGGCTTGGAGGCACTTGAGCTCACTGTCGAGCGACAACCCATAACCCGTCTTCGCTTCGACCGTGGTCGTGCCCAAGGCCGCGAAGCGCTCGAGGTGCACGCCCAAACGCTGCGCCAATTGCTCGACGGAGGCCGCGCGCACGCCGCGCGAAGTCGACAGGATCCCGCCGCCTGCCGCCGCGATGTCGATGTAGGTCGCGCCGCGCGTCCGCAGCTCGAATTCGTCCTCGCGCGTCGTCGTGAACACCGGGTGCGTGTGGGCATCGACGAAGCCCGGCACGAGCGTTCCGCCGCGCGCGTCGAGTTCGCGTTTGGCCGTGTAGCGGCGGCGCAATTCGGCTTGCGGCCCGACTTCGACGATCGTCTCGCCGCGGATCGCTACCGCCGCGTCGCGCAGCACGCGAATCTCGCCGAGCAACTTGCCGCCGCGCGCCTTCGTTCCGATCGAGGTCGCGAGTTCGGCTGCGCCGTGGATCAGCAGATCGATCGAAGTGGGCTGCATGCGGACGCCGGGCTGGCGTCGACATGCTACGCGCTGGCGCGTCGACCGCGCTCGAGCGTGCTGCGCATCGCGGCGCGGCTGATGCACAGCGAAGCGCGCATGTGGGCGTGCAATCGCCGGCGCGCGCGCAGCATGATCATCTTCATGTTCGACGGTCCGACGCCGAGCACGCGCCCGGTGTCGGCGTAGCTCAGGCCTTCGATCTCGACCAATTCGAGCGCGCGCCGATCGCGCGGCGCCAAGGCTGCGAAGGCGGCGCCATAGTGCTGGAGGAACAGCATCCACGCGGCGCGCAATTCGTCGCGCTCCTCGCCCTGCACGAGGCGCATCGACGGCCCGCCGGCCCGGTCGACGACTTCGTGCATCGAATCGGCGTCGGTCGAAACCCAGCGCGCAGCGGGCGCCGTGCGCGCGCGCCGGATCACGTTCGCGGCGATCGTGCGCACCCAGGCGCGGAAACTCGCTGCGTGGTCCGAACGGAAGCTCGCCGCGTAGCGGTACACGTTGACGAAGGTGTCCTGCAGCAGTTCGAGCGGGTCGAGTTGCACGTGACGGCTGTTCAACAGCCAACGCAGCCACGCGACGACGCGCTCGCGCGAGTGTTCGTAGAGCACGTCGAAGGCGTCGCGTCGGCCGGTGTCGCGGAACAGCGCCATCAAGGCGGTGTCCAAGCGTTCGGAGTGCTGCTCAGTCGTTTCGTCGACCTGCGCTTCCAGGAGCACGCCGCGGCAGCGAAGTTCCGAGGCGACCGGCGGGGGCAGGGCCAAGGCGAGGGTGTTCATGGTGAGCACCGCTTTGCACGCCCTGTGCCGCTGCGCCATCCGTGCCAGGACGCGCTCACAACTTGTGACGCTGTAAGAGGATACGAGCCCGCTGTGGGCCGCGCGCGCCGGGCCGAGCGCGGGCGCGGGCGACGACTGTGTTCCCGTTCGGCAACACACTGACGCCTAGGCGCACTGTACGCGTCTCGCGGACGGCGCGCGCCGGATCGAGGCGCGGCGCCCCTATAATCCTCGCCCCGTTGCGGCCCGATGGTGTGGCCACGCGGCGCCCGGCGCGCTCGAGTCCCCCACGACGAACGCACCGTCGACCTCGCCTTGGACTGTTTGCAAACCACGTTCGTGTTCGCTTCGAGCGCAGCCTCCGCCGCGCCGGCCTCAACTCCGCCCGGCGTCGATTGGGCCCAACTCGACCTCTCGGCCGTGCTGATCGCCGTCGCCGCGCTCACCTTTGCCGCGCTGTTCGCGATCGTGCGCCGCTCCCTGGCCCAGTCGCTGCCCGAACACGTGCTCGAGGGCGTCACGGAGCCCCAGCGGCGCGAGCGTTTGGAGCCGCTGCTGCACCAGGTCGACCGTTTGACGACGAGCGCTGCGGTGCTCGAATCGACGCTGTCGCTGCTGTTCGCCGTCTCGATGCTGCGCATCTTCGCCGAAGGCAGCTCGGTTTCGTGGCAAGCGCTGACCAAGGCCCTGGTCGTGTCGGTCCCGGTGCTGTGGTTCACGACCGACGCGCTCGCACGCGGCGTCGCGCAGCGTGTCGGCGACGGACTGCTGCGCCAATGGCTACCCGCCTTCCACACTCTGCAATGGCCGCTGGAAGCGCTGGCTTGGATGTTCGAGGGCACGCGTCGAGGCATCCTGCGCCTGCTCGGCGTCCACGACGATCCCGAGTCGACGCGCCAGATCTTCGCCGGCCTGCGCGAGGTCATCGAGGAGTCGGAAATCTCCGGTCGGCTCGACGAGAGCGAGAAGGAGATCATCGGCAACGTCATGGAGTTCCGTGACGTCGACGTCGCCGCGGTGATGACGCCGCGCACCAAGATCGAGGCCGCCGATGTCGACGAGGGCGTGCTCGCCGCCGTGCGCCGCCTGGGCTACAGCGGCCACAGCCGCATCCCGGTCTACGAGGGCACCCTCGACACGATCATCGGCACCATCTCGGCGCGCGACTTGGTGCAAGTCGCCGCCTCGGGCCGACTCGAGGACGCGGACCTCCGCGCGATCCTGCACCCGGCGTTCTTCGTGCCCGAGACCAAGCGCGTGCGCGAACTGCTGGCCGAGATGCGCCGCTCCAAGGTCGAAATCGCCGTGGTCATCGACGAGTACGGCGGCACGGCCGGCCTGATCACCGTCGGCGACATCATCGGCGAGATCGTCGGCGAGATCCCCGACGAGTACACCGAGGAAGCGCCGGCGCGCATCCGCCAGTTGCCGGGCGGCGCGGCGGAAATCGACGCGTCGATGCACGTCAGCGAAGTCAACGAAGCGCTCGAACTCGACCTGCCCGAGCACAGCGACTTCGAAACCCTCGGCGGGTTCGTGCTCGCGGAGCTCGGACGCTTCCCCAAGAAGGGCGACACCTTCCAGCGCGAGTCGACCGAGTACTCGGTGGTCGAGGCGAGCGACCGGCGCGTTCTCAAAGTTCGCGTGCGCAAGCTCGCAGTGCTCAAGGCACAGTAGCGGCGTGCCCGCGCTGCGCGACGAAGCTCTGATCCTGCGCCGCTTTCCCTACGGCGAGTCGTCGCTCGTACTGCATGCGCTGACGCGCGCCCACGGTCGCGTGCATCTGCTCGCCAAGGGCGCCTACCGACCGACGTCGCGTTTCTACGCCGCGCTCGATGTGTTCGACACGCTCGAAATCACCTGGAGCCACGCCGCCGGACGCGAGTTGCAGGTCGTGCAAGAAGCGACGATCGCAGCACGCCGCCACCGCATCGCGCGCGCCTTGCCCGCCTACCGCGCGGGCCTGACGGTGCTCGAACTCGCGGGGCTCGGCGCGCTCGAAGGTCACGACGCGGCGGAGTTGTTCGATGCGGCGGTGTCCGCGCTCGACCTGCTCGGCGCCGCTGACGAGCACGACCTGGGCGCCGTCACCGCCGCGCTCGTTGAGTTCGAGCTGCGCTTCCTCCAGAATCTCGGCCTCGCGCCGGCGCTCGCCGCCTGCGCGTCGTGTGGAGGCGCTGCGCCGCCGCTCGATTCCGGCGCCGACGGCGAGCCGCGCGCGGCCTTTTCGGCCGGAGCCGGCGGTCGGTTGTGCCGCGCGTGCGCGCTGCAAGCGCGTGCCGTCGGCCGGCGCGTGGGCACGCTGCCCGTGCGTGTCCTGGACCGAGCGCTGGCGATCCTCGAACGACGCGCAGACGAAGTGCCGCGCGATGCCGACGAACTCGAACTCGTGCGCGACGCGGTCGCGCGCTTCCTCGAGTACCACCTCGAAGGCCGTCCGAAGAGCTACCGCTCGTTCCTCGCCGTCCCCAACCGCAATCGACCGACCGCATGAACTGCCGTTCGTTCTCTGCGCGTGCCTGGCACGCGACGGCCTTGATCGGCCTCACGGCGCTCGCCGCCTGCCGTTCCTACGGCGCCGCGACGGTGCGCAACATCGCCGAGATCCCGGCGGCGATCGCGAGCGCCGACACCGACTTCGCCGAGGGGCGCACGGCGCTCGCCCTGGCGCGCATGCGCAGCGCGCGCGAGTTGCGCGGCGTCGAGGCCGGGCAACGCGACCAACTCGACGTGCGCATCGAGCGTTTCGCGAACCAGCGCATCGATGAACTCGCGCAGCCGGGCTCGGACGCCGACGAGCTGGCCGAATTCGTCGAGCTCGATTTGCCGCAACAGCTCTCGGTCAACGCCGGCGTGCGCGCGGCGCGCCTCTACCTGGACACGGACCGGCCCTACAAGTCCTACCGCCTGCTCAAGAAGCTCGAAACGCAGTACCCGCGTCACCACGGCCGCGCCGAAGCGGGCGCGATCCTGCTCGAAGCCGGGTTGAAACTCGCGGACGATCCGAGCGGTTGGTGGCTTTGGCAAGCGCGCGACGACGGCGTCGAGGTGCTCGAGTACCTCGTGCTGAATTACCCCTCGGAACGGCGCTGCGACTTGGCCTTTCGCAAGCTCGCGCTGTGCTACGCCGAGGACCGCAAATACGAGCTGGCGATCCAGCGTTACGAAGAGCTGGTGCTCAGTCACATCGACAGCCCGTTGGTGGTCGAGGCCCAAGCCGGCATCCCGCATTTGCGGCTGCTCGCGCTGGAGAGCCCCGAGTACGACCGCAAGGAACTGCTGCGCGCACGCAAGGAGCTCGAGGCCTGGATCGCGACGCAGTCCGGCGCTGAGTTCGAGCCGCAAGTCAAACTCGACTACGCCGACTGTCTGCAACGCTTGGTCGAGAGCGATCTCGGCATCGCGCGTTTCTACGAGCGCATCGATCGCGGTTGGGGCGCGCGCTTCCATGCTCAACGCGCGCTCGAACTCGCACGCGAGGCCGGCGACGTGACGCGCATCGCCGCCTGTGAACGCCTGTTGCGGCGCCTGCCCGCGATCGATGAATTGCCCGGGCCGGTCAGCGAGACGGCCTTCTCGGCCGACGCCACGGAGTTGCGGACCTCAGGCGTACCTAGCGCGCCGGATGCGCCAGGCGCCAAGCCGACCGAGCCGGTTGCGCCGCCGGTCGATCAGGAGAAGCCGTGAACGCAGCGCGCGTCGCCGTCGCGGCGCGTGTCGCGTGCGCCAACGTCGCGGCACGTGTCTCGCACATGGTCACCGCATTGCTCGCCGCCACCCTGCTCAGCGCCTGTGGCTACAGCACGGGCTTCAGCCTGCCCGAATCGAAATCCGTCGGCGTCGCTGTGTTCGCCAACGACAGCCGGGAGCGCAATGTCGAGAGCGAGCTGCACGGCTTCGTCACCGACGCCGTCGAGCGCTTCGTCGATTCGCGCCTCGTCTCGCCGCACCTGGCCGATTTCGTCATCGACGGACGCGTCGTCGACTACCACCGCCGAGGCGGCATCCGCAACAAGAGCAACGTGCTGCTCGAAACCGGCGTGCGGATCGTCGTCGTCGGCCGCCTCGTACGGCGCTCGAACACAGCCGCGGGCGCGCAAGCGACAAGCGAGGGCGAGGTCGGTGAAGTGCTGCGCCAGGTCACGGTCAGCGACGAGCGCGGCTACTTGATCGCCGATCCGCTCGGCGAATCCCAGGCCCGCGACAGCGCCCTGCGCAACATCGCCGAGCGTCTGGTGCTGGACTTGTTCGCCGATCAGGCCTACAGCGAGCCGCGCTGAAATCGAGCCCGCGCCTGGAGGCCTAGTCGCCAGGCGCGGACAAGCGCTCGAAAAGCTGCGCACCGGCAGAGCGGAGAGTGAAGGAACCCGCACTCTCTCGATTAGGATGGCCGCCCTTCGACACCGGCCGATGGATGTCGGCGCAGGCTTCAGGGGATGCCGAACGGGGTCGATAGCAAGCACGCATGGCCGAAGAAAAAAACAGCCCGGACAAGCAGAAGAAGAGTCGCTCACTGGGCGCCTTCCTGCTGTTCCTCACCGTACTCGTCGCGATCTTGATCACGTTGAGCCGCCAAGGCGGCGACAACGTCGAGCTGCTGTCGCAAGACCAGTTCGAGTACCACCTCTACCGAGGTGACGTCGACACGATCAAGATCAGCGCGAACAGCCCGATCACCGGCAAGCTGCGCAGCGGCAAGAGCTACGAAGCGCCGATCGCCGGTTTGGGCGACGCCACCGTGCACCGCTTCCAAGGCGAGAAGGCGACGCCGCCCTGCGAGAAGATCTCGCCCGAGGACCTGCTCGCCGCCGTCGCTGCCGGCGTCTACAAGCCGCAACTCGCGCGGACGCTGCGCACCTTCAAGCAGACGCGCGACGAAGGCGCGAATCCCAAGGAGCCGATCGTCACGCGCGAGACCGGCGAGGAACTGATCGTCAACGTGCTCGCCGAAGAGGTGGCCGACGTGCCGCGCGAGCGCTTCCCGATGCCGCGCGTCGGTGCGAACCTCGACTTGCGCGTCGAGGGCAAGGTCAAGCTCGCTTCGGTGCTCGCTGAGCTCGAAAAGGCCGGCGCGCAACTCGAGACGCTCAAGTTCGACATCAGCAAGGACGGCGGCACCAGCTTCGAGCAGTCCGCGGGCGTGCTCCAGCAGGTGCTGTTCTTCTGGGCGCCGTGGGTCCTGATCTTCGTCGTGTTCCTGCTGTTCATGCGCCAGATGCGTTCGCAGGGCGGCGCGGGCGGCGTGATGAGCTTCGGACGCTCGCGCGCGACCTTGTACGCCAAGGAGAACAAGACCAACGTCACCTTCGACGACGTCGCCGGCGCGCAAGAGGCCAAGGACGAAGTGCGCGAGGTCGTCGAGTTCCTGAAGAACCCTTCGCGCTTCACGCGCATCGGCGGGCGCATCCCGCGCGGCGTGCTGCTCGTCGGGCCTCCGGGCTGCGGCAAGACCTTGCTCGCCAAGGCCATCGCCGGCGAGGCTGAGGTGCCCTTCTTCTCGATCTCGGGTTCCGACTTCGTCGAGATGTTCGTCGGCGTCGGCGCGAGCCGCGTGCGCGACCTGTTCAAGCAAGCGCGAGAGAGTTCGCCCTGCATCATCTTCCTCGACGAGATCGACGCGGTCGGTCGCCGGCGCGGCAGCGGCATGGGCGGCGGTCACGACGAACGCGAGCAGACGCTCAACGCGATCCTGGTCGAGATGGACGGCTTCGGCACCGACGAAGGCATCATCCTGATCGCCGCGACCAACCGACCCGACGTGCTCGACCCCGCGCTGTTGCGGCCGGGCCGCTTCGACCGCGAAGTGATGATCGACCTGCCCGATGTCGAAGGCCGCGAGGAAATCCTGCGCGTGCACCTCAAGAAGGTGAAGTGCGGACCCGACGCCGATCCGTCGACCATCGCCAAGCTGACGCCCGGCTATTCGGGCGCGGACCTCGCCGCGATCATCAACGAGGCGGCCATTCGCGCCGCGCTGGCCAAGAAGGAATTCGTCGCGCTCGAAGACCTCGACGAAGCGCGCGAGAAGGTGCGCTACGGCCGCCAAAAGCGTTCGCGCAAGCTCGAGTACGAAGACAAGAAGATCACCGCCATCCACGAGGCCGGCCACACGGTTGTCGCGGCGACGCTGCCCGAGGTCGACGATCCGCACAAGGTCTCGATCGTGCCGCGCGGTCGCTCGCTCGGCGTGACCTGGATCCTGCCCGACAAGGAGAGCTACCACATGCAGAAGAAACGCATGCTCGGTCAGCTCGTGTGGATGTTCGGCGGTCGCGTTGCCGAGCAGGAATTCTGCGGCGACATTTCGGCCGGCGCCGCCGACGACATCCGCCGCGCGACGGAACTCGCCAAGGCGATGGTCACCGAGCTGGGCATGAGCGAACGCATCGGCCCGATCAACTACGCCGAGCGCCAGGGTTCGGACTTCCTAGGCACCGAGTTGATGCGCAGCCGCGACCACAGCGAGCAAACGGCGCGTGAGATCGACGAAGAGGTCAAGCGCTTGCTGACCGAGGCCCACGAGCGCGCACTGTCGATCGTGCGCGACAAGAGCGCCGAGATCGAACGCGTGTCGTCGGCGCTGTTGAAGCACGAAACGCTGACGGGCGACGAGATCGCGCGTCTGATCAAGGGCGAGACCGCCGACACGTTGCGGCCTACGGCACCCGGCGGCCCGACTCCGACCGCGCCCGTCGGCGGCGCGACCAAGTCGGCGCCCAAGAGCGCCGGCGACGGGAAGCTCGGACCCTTGCCGGGCAGCCCGGGCCTGTCGCCGGCCTGAGTTGGCCGGCTCGAGTTAGCTGCGCGCCGCGCGCACAGCGTCCTTCGCGCAAGCGAGCCGCTGTTCGCGGTGCACCGCGCTCGGCACAATCTCGCGCCGCGTCGGCTACGACGACGCGAGGACGAAGCTGATTTGGCACACGCGCGAATTTTCGGAACGGACGGCGTGCGCGGGCGTGCCGGCGAAGGTTGGCTCACGGCAGCGGCCGTCGCAGCGATCGGGCGCTCCGCCGGCGCCGTGCTCGCCACGAAGAAGAAGCACCTGCGCGCGCTCGTCGGGCACGACGGTCGACGCTCCGGCCCGGAGCTGGAGGCTGCCTTGGCGCGCGGATTCGCCGCGAGCGGCTTCGAGGTCACGAGCTGCGGTCTGATCACGACGCCGGGTCTCGCGGTGCTGACGCGCCTGCGTGAATTCGACCTCGGCGGCATGTTGTCGGCCTCGCACAACCCGGCCGAAGACAACGGCGTGAAGCTGTTCAACGGCTCCGGTCGCAAGCTTTCCGACGAACTCGAGCTCGCTATCGAGGCGCGCTTGCACAGCGGAGCGGACGAATCGTTGCAAGGCGCACCTCGCGAGTCGTCGAAGGCTCCGCCGCTGCGCCACGACGCCGACTTGGAGAAGGCCTACCTCGGCTACCTGGTCGACAAGGCCGGCGCGGGGCTCGACCTCGGCGGCCTGACGATCGTCATCGATTGCTCCAACGGCGGCGGCAGTCGCGTCGCGCAGAGCGTCTTCGGCCGCCTGAGCGCGCGCTCGATCGCGATCCACGCCGAACCCGACGGCGACAACATCAACCGCGCCTGCGGTTCGACGCATCCGGAGAGCTTGCAGGCCGAAGTGCACCGCGTGGGCGCCGACCTCGGCATCGCGCTCGACGGCGACGCGGACCGCTGCCTGGCCGTG
>CAYHRR010000066.1:0-12560 GCA_964358875.1 uncultured Planctomycetaceae bacterium
GGGCCGGCGGCGAGAACGAACTCGATGCCTACGAAAAGGCCGGCGGCATGGGCGGCGAAGAGAAGAAGCCCAAGAAGCGCGAGGGCGAGTCGAGCGTCGACTACTTGCGCCGTGTGATGGCCGACGGCCAATCGTCGTCGCTGGAAGTGCGTCGCGCGGTCGCGCAGTACCGCGGCAACGTCGTCTATCCGCCGAACGACGCGCTCGGAGCAGCGTTGCACGACGTCGCGGCGTTGCTCGCGAGCGACGTCGGCACGCGCGTGTTGTCGGTCGAGCTCTCGGGCTTCGACACGCACACCGATCAACGCAATCGACACGACGCGCTGATGAAGCAACTCGACGGCGCGCTCGCAGCGTTCCTCGAGGACCTCGCGCTCAGCGCAGCGGGCCGCAACGCGGTCGTCGTGATTTTCAGCGAGTTCGGTCGGCGCGTGCACGAGAACGGTTCGCGCGGCACCGATCACGGCGTCGCCGGACCGATGTTCGTGCTGGGCCACGCGATCAAGGGCGGCTTGCACGGCAAGGCGCCGGCGCTCGATCAGCTCGACGACGGCGACTTGGTGCACACGACCGATTTCCGTTCGGTGTACGCGAGCGTGATCGAAGGTTGCTTCGGCGTCGCGCACGACAAGGTGCTCGGCGCGAAATACCCGCTCGTCGCCGTCGTTTGACGGCGGTCGCGGCGCGACTCGCGCCGTCGCTCGTGCGAACCGTCGCGCTACTTCGCGGCGCGCAGCGAGATCTCGTTCAACAGCACGCCGCCGGCTTGATCGAGCACCTTCATCGTGTCGTTCCAACTCGTCGTGCCGAGCACGTCGATGTCGATCACGAGCTCGCTCGGCGTCTTGGTGGCCGCGACGCGCTGCACCAAGTCGTCCCAAGCGATCGACGCGGCGACCTCGGGCGTTCCGCCGGCGTTGGGCGTGATCGTCAGCGTCCACGGCTTCGCGGCGTCGTGGTTCGCGGGAAGTGCTGCGACCGACATGACGCGCAACGCGACGTAGCTCTTGTCCGCGCTCTTGCCCGGCAGGCCTGCGATGGCGCGCACCATCGTCGGGTAGATGCGCGCGATCTTGATCGAAGGCGTCGCGACGTCGAAGTAGATGCGCGCGGCGCCCGGCCAGGTGACGCACAGGGTCTGCAGCACTTGCTCGACCACCGCAGTGACCGCCGACAAGGGCGCGTCGGCGACGGCGCGGATGCGCAGGACGCTGTCGGAGATGGCGAGCTCCGCCGGCGTTCCTTTGGGCGGCATCGTCGCGTTGTGCGATGTCGCGATCGGCGTCAGGTGCGACTCGAGCGCGGAGAGCGAGTCGGGCGCGATCGGGCGCGAGCCGACGTCGACCGAGCCGTCGGCCTGGACCACGATCAGCGTGGTCCCATCGCGCCGCGGCGCTTCGTACGTGATCGCGCGCGCCGAACTCGGCAGCAGCGGCTCCTCCTTCTTGCCTCCGCAAGCGGCGACGCAAAGCAGAGCGAACAACGTGACAGCAGCGAATCGCGTTTGCATGGCGCCGAACAAGTTAGCGGCGCGCGGGGCGCGGAGCACGCGCGACCTCAACGTGCGTCCGCGGAGCTGAAGTCGAACTGCGATGCGCCTAACTCAATCGCCGTTGCAACGATCGAGACAGCGTCTTGCCACGATGCGTCCGTGTTGAGGCATCCCATTGCGGCGTAATCGCACGTTGTGGCCCGAAAGCGAGCGAGGCACTCCCGCGTTTCGATCCACGACGAAAGCGTCAGCTCTTCGTGCGAGTCGCGGTTCGGCCACAGCAGAATGCGCCATGTCCGTGCTCTGGTCTGCTCGGTGTCGTTGCGCGCGTCCGAGGCCGCACCTAGCCCAACTAGGCGGAACGATCCGCCCGGGTGTTCGGTGGCGGATTGAGGAGCGAAGACTCTGCAGCCCGACTCCATTGGTGGATGGTCGAGAGACAGAAAGCGCGCCTCTCCTGTGTCGAGGTCTGCGACGGCCAAGCGGAGGTGATGGAATCTTTGGCGATACATCGAGTACGCAAGCCACTTCGCCGCGTCGCGGAA
The DNA here is from genome assembly GCA_964358875.1 of uncultured Planctomycetaceae bacterium. Classification (GTDB taxonomy): domain Bacteria; phylum Planctomycetota; class UBA1135; order UBA1135; genus CAYHRR01. Next base: position 2,038 of record CAYHRR010000066.1, read on the forward strand.
GCGCGCGTTGCGATCGATGCGAACGACGAGTGGCTCGCTCGGCACATGCAGAAGCCCAAGTTGCTGAGCAAGCTCAGCATCGGACTTCATTGCGTGCGCGAGGCGATCGAGGCGCGCCTCGACATCCTCGTCTCCCGCGCTCTCGACTCCGTCGATAGTCACTCGTCCATCGGCGGCAATCGTCATCGAGTGCATGCCGGCGGCGTCGAGCTTCACGCCGCCATCGCATGTCGGAAGCTCGATGTCGGGCGCGCGGCTGCACGAGACGAGCGCGAGCAAGACGACGAGCGTGCTTCGCATGGGCGCAAAGCGTAGCCCCGTTGCTCGGCACGGTTACGGACAGCGCGCGCTACGCCGCCTTGAGCAGCGCGTGCAGGCGCAGGATCGCGGCGCGGTCGTTGTCGAGCTCGAGCGTCGGGTACGCCTCTTGGAAACTCGACCAGCGGAACGACGACCAGCGCTGCGACAAACTGAGGCGCGGCTCTTCGGGCATCGTGCGGAAGCCGAAGGTCCACTCGATCACTTCCTCGTCGCCGAGCAGCCAGCGGCCGGGCATTTGCAGATCGATCAGCGTCGCCGGGCGCGAGATGCCGATGTCGTCCATGACCTCGCGCTTGATCGCCGTCTCGAGCTTCTCGCCGAAACCGATCGGGCCTTGGATCGGACCCCACAGGCTCTCGGGCGCCGACGGGCGCAGCAGCAGGTAATCGGGGTGCGTTCCGCGGTAGCGGAACACGAACACCTTGATGCGATGCACGAGGTCGGTCATGGTCGGTGCGGGAGACGGGCCGCCGAGACGTGTGCGAGAGGCGCGCGCGCGGAGGACGGCTCCTTCTAGGCCGCATCCATCGACCATCCGAATCCCTTGGCTGACGCGGAAAAAAAGGAAGCCGACGCGAAGGAGCGTTTGGCGCGTGCGACGGCGCGGCTCGACGTGCTCGTCGATTGGGAGCGCCGCCGACGCGCGTGCATGCGCGTTTCGACCGAGCCCGAGCGACGCCTGCTCGCGCATTTGGGGGATCCGCAGCGCGGGTTGCGCGTCGTTCACGTCACCGGCAGCAAGGGCAAGGGCACGACCTCGGCCATGATCGCGGCGGGGCTCGCGCGCGCCGGGCTGCGGGTGGGGAGGTACGGTTCGCCGCACGTCGTGCGGATCCACGAGCGCGTGGTGATCGACGGCGTCGAGGTGGGGGACTTGCTGCTGGCGGAGGGTCTGGAGCGCGCGTTCCAAGCCCGCGAGGCGCTGGTCGCTGCTGATCGCGAGTTCGAGCCGACCTGGTTCGACGTGATGACGGCGGCGGCGCTGTGGATCTTTCGCGAGGCGGGCGTCGCCTGGGTCGTGGCCGAGGTCGGGCTTGGCGGCAGGCTCGATTCGACCAACGTGCTCGACGGCGAGGTGTGCGTGATCACCAACGTCGAGCTGGAGCACACGGCGGTGCTCGGCGCGACGCGCGCGGCGATTGCGGCTGAAAAAGCGGGCATTTTGAAGCCTGGTTGCTCCCTCGTGACCGGACTCGGCGTCGGCGACGAAGGCGGCGAGGTCGTCGCGCGGCGCGCGGCGGAGCTCGGTGTTCGCGTTCGGCGGCCCACTTGGGCGGAACTCGAGGCGAGCACAGGCCTCCTCGAAGCCAACCGCAGTCTTGCAGCGCTCGCGCTCGACGAACTCGGTGTACGCGGCGTCGGCGACGCGTCGGGTCGGCCGCTCGGCGCGCACCTGCTCGATGCGCGTGCGCTGGCCGCCGCGCGCTTGCCGGGGCGCTTGCAGCGCTTCGTCGTCAGGGGCGTGCCGGTGCTCGTCGACGGCGCTCACACTCCAGTGAGCGTGAGGTCCGTGCTCGCCGAGTTGCGCGGCGATCCGACCCTGACCGGGCGGCCGGTCGTCGTGCTTGGGCTCGCCTGCGACAAGGACCTCGACGGGATTCTCAAGGCGCTGCTGCCCGCTGCCGAAAGGCTGGTCTGCACTTCCGTGGGGTCCGAGCTCCACCGCACGCCCGAGGAAATCTCGGGCGCCGCGACGGCTCTCGGCGCAACGGCTTCGGCCGTCGCAACGCCGCGGCGTGCGCTCGACTCGGCACTCGAAGTCGCCCGCGGACGCTGGGTGCTCGTCGTGGGATCGCTGTACTTGGCCGGCGCAGTCCTGCCGCATCTCGCTCATCCGCACCTCGACGCCTCCGACACATGATCACGATCGTCTCGGACCTGTTCCTGACCGACTCGTTCCTCATCAAGGGCGAGATCGAGCGCAGGTACGCGCGCCTCTCGCAGATGCTCGACGAGAACCGCAAGTACTTCCTCAAGATCCGCAACGCGACGCTGATCGATCTCAACACCTGCGATCGGATCCAGACGCCGCTGTTGCACGTCAACATGGACGAGATCCTGCTCGCCCATGAGTTCCTCGATCACGCCGGCGACGTTTCGCAGGCCTCGCTGCACCGCGACGTGAAGACCAACAAGGTGCGCGTGTTCTTCACCGGGCATCTCAATGTCGAAGTCGGCGGCGAGTGCCGGCCGGGTTCCTACGAGGTCGACGACCGCATGTCGCGGCGCTTCTTCGTGATGCGCAATCCGAGCGTGCGCGGCTTCAACGCCAAGGACGACGCGGATCTCAAGCTCCTGACCAAGCTGCCCTACGTGATCGTCAACAAGACGCGCCTCTCGTACATCTACGATTTCAACGAGTAGCGCAGCGGCGTGCCGCGCCTCACAATCGGCGCGTGACCAAACCTGTCGTCGCCGAGGTGCTTGCGAAGCGCAGCCGCGAGCATTGGTTCGCCTTCGCCTTGTGCGCGTTCGCGCCGCTCGGTTTGGTTGCGATGCGTTTCCTGCTGACGCCGGCGCCGCAGGGCTACGGGACGCACGAGCAGCTCGGCTTGCCGGCTTGCCAGGCGATCAATTGGTTCGGCATTCCCTGTCCGGGCTGCGGCGTCACGACGTCGGTGACTTGGTTCGCGCACGGCTACGCGTGGCAGTCGTTCGTCGCGCAACCCTTCGGCTTCGCGCTCGCTGCGGGCGCGGCGCTGTCGTTGCCCTATGCGTTGTTGCGCACCGCGTTCGGCGCGGATCTCGGCGACGATTTGCGCCGACTCGGCAACCGCACGCTGTGGATCTGGCTCGTCGCCGTCGTCGCGCTGGCGTGGATCTACAAGATCGTCGTCGTGCTCAGCGCGTGAGAGCGCTTCTCAGGATCGTCGCCGGAGTCGCTTGATCGCGGCGGTGAAGTTGCTCGCAGCGCGGCACGTCGGCGCGGTGCTCTCCGCAAAACGACTTCCTCGCGCGGCTTCGCGTCGAACGCGCAGCGCGCTCAATCTTCGTCGGGCGGTGCTTCGCCTTCGCCGGCTTCTTCCGTCGTCGTGCGCGCCTTGCGCAACTCGTCGAGCATCTCGACGTAACTCGCGAAGCGCGACGGCGCGATCTCGCCGCGCTCGACCGCGTCGAAGACGGCGCACACGGGCTCGTGGTCGTGCGAGCAATCGGGGAAGCGACAGGCGCCTTGGAAGCGCGCGAACTCGACGAACATGCCGCGCAAATCCTGCGGTGTGATGTCGTGCAGACGGAAGGTGCGGATGCCGGCGGTGTCGGCCACCCAACCGCCGAAATCGAGCTTGTGCAGTTGCGAGTACGAGGTCGTGTGCTTGCCCGCGTCCCAGTACTTGCTGATCTTGCCGATCTTGAGTTGCAGGCCGGGCTGCAGCGCGTTGAGCAAGCTCGATTTGCCGACGCCGGAAGCGCCGTAGAAGGCCGAAACCTTGTCCTTCAAGCGCGCGCGCAATGCTTCGACGCCGATCCCGTCGCGCGCGCAGGTCTCGAGCACGTCGACGCCGATCGCTTCGTATGTCGCGCGAATCGCGGCGACTTCGCCGGGTTTGGCGAGGTCGATCTTGTTGAGCACGAGCGTCGCCGGAATGTCGTGCCAAAAACAACCGGCGAGGATGCGGTCGGTGCGGATCGACGAGAACTTGGGCTTGGCGATCGCGTCGACGATGAACAACCGATCGACGTTCGCGACCATGACCTGCTCGCGCGGATCGTGCGACGAGGCGATGCGCCCGAGCCGATTGCGGCGCGTCAGAACTTCTTCGATGCTCGCCGGACTGCTCGACAGGTCGACGCGCACGAAATCACCGACGGCGATGGGGTTTTTCTGCGCTGCGTGTTCGTCGAACAGCCGACCGCGCGGCGCGCATTGCAAGATGACGCCCTCGACGTCGACGTGGCACACCTTGGCATCGGTGCGGATCACTCGTCCTATCGCGTCGCGTGCTTCGGTCATGTGCGGCGCGACATGCTAGAACATCGCGCTTCGTGGAACGCATGGAAGTCATCCGCTCACGCGCAAACCCCGCGCTTCAACGCGCGACGGCGGCGCTCGCCGGACGCGACAAGGGCGTCGTCGTTCTCGAAGGCGATCGCTTGATCGACGATGCGCTCGCAGCGGGCTTCGCGCTCGAGCTCGTGCTGGTCGCCGAGCGTCGCGCGCAACGCGTCGAGGACTTTGCGCAGCGCGCCGCCGAGGTGCGCGTCGTCGACGACGAGTTGCTCGACAAGATCAGCGCGCTCTCGACGTCACAAGGCTTGCTCGCGCTCGGTCGCACGCCGCTCGAACGTACGTTCGCGACGTTGCGGCTCGGCCCCGAGGCGCTGGTGCTGATCGTCGCGGGCATTTCCGATCCGGGGAATCTCGGCGCGCTGGCGCGCAGCGCGGAAGCCGCCGGCGTCGAAGCGATCGGCGTCGTCGCCGGCGGGACGAGCCCTTGGAATTCGAAGGCTCTGCGCGGCTCGATGGGCAGTTTGCTGCGCGTTCCCGTGGTTTCGTTCGGCGACGCCGCGAGTGCCTCGGACGAGTTGCGCGAGCACGGCTTTCGGCAAGTGCGCGCGGCGACGCGCGGCGGCAGCACGCCGTCGAGCTTCGATTGGGACGGACGCATCGCGCTGTGGGTCGGTTCGGAAACCGGCGCGCTCCCGCCTGTGTGCGAGAGCTTCGAACGCGTGACCATTCCGATGCGCGGCGCCGTCGAATCGCTCAACGTCACCGTCGCCGCTTCGTTGTTGCTCTTCGCTGCAGGCCGCGCAGAGGACGCGAACGAATGAGCGCGGACTTGTTCGGCGACGGCGTGCGCGTCGATGACCGCACGGAGACGCGGGCAGATGCTCCGCTCGCCGACCGCATGCGTCCGCGCGAGCTCGGCCAGATCGTCGGGCAACAGCACTTGCTCGGCGAAGGCGCGATCCTCGCGCGCTTGCTCGAGAACGATCTCGCGCAGAGCGTGATCTTGTGGGGGCCTCCGGGTGTCGGCAAAACGACGCTCGCGCGTCTCGTGGCACAGCGCAGCCGCTTGCGCTTCGTGCCGTTCTCGGCCGTGCTCTCGGGCATCAAGGAAGTGCGCGAGGTGATGCAGGAAGCGGCGCGCGAGCGCGCGCGCAGCGGCGTGAAGACGCTGCTCTTCGTCGACGAGATCCACCGCTTCAACAAGGCGCAACAAGACGCGTTCCTGCCCTTCGTCGAGTCGGGCGACATCGTTTTGATCGGCGCTACGACCGAGAACCCGTCGTTCGAGTTGAACAGCGCGTTGTTGTCGCGCGCGCGCGTGCTGATCCTCCAAGCGTTGACGCCGGACGAGCTCGTGCAACTGCTCGAGCGCGCGTTGCTCGACCCGCGCGGACTCGCCGGGCGCGTCACCGCTTCGCGCGAAACGACGCTGAAGCTCGCGCATGCCGCCGACGGCGACGCGCGGCGCGCGTTGAATTTGCTCGAAACCGCGGCGTCACTCGCGCGCGACGGCGTGATCGACGAGGCGCTGCTCGCACAGGCGCTGCAACGCAAAGCGCTCGCCTACGACAAGTCCGGCGAGGAGCACTACAACCTGATCAGCGCGCTGCACAAAAGCGTGCGCAACAGCGACGACAACGCGGCGGTGTATTGGCTGACGCGCATGCTGCACGCGGGCGAGGATCGCGACTACCTCGCGCGCCGCTTGATCCGCATGGCGATCGAGGACATCGGTCTCGCCGATCCCTTCGCGCTGCGCATCGCGCTCGACGGCGCGGATGCGTGGCAGCGACTCGGTTCGCCCGAGGGCGAACTCGCGCTGGTGCAGATCGCGGTCTATCTCGCGCGCGCCAAGAAGAGCAACGCGTGTTACGTCGCGTACCAACGCGCCGTCGACGACGTCGAACAGACCTCGGCCGAGTCCGTGCCGCTGCATCTGCGCAACGCGTCCACCGGCCTGATGAAGGCGGCCGGTTACGGCGCGGGCTATCGCTACGCGCACGACGATCCGCAGGCTGCGGACGAGATGACCTGCTTGCCGCCTTCGCTTGCAGAGCGGCGCTACTTCGCGCGGAAAACGAGCGAGGCCGGCCCGCACAGCGGCCCGGCCTCGCAGAAAACGTGACGCGTCGCGCGGACTAGTTCTTGCCCATCGCCCATTCGGCGTTGCCGAGCATTTCCGCGCTGAGTTCGGCCGAGTGCGATTGGCCTTCGGCGTCGACCGACACGTCGATTTCGACGTTGAACTCGACATCCGCCTGCATCGCAAAGCCGTGAACGCGACCGGCCTTGGCATCCCACAACAGTTCGCCCGCGCCCTTGATCTTGGCGCCGAGCGTCGCGGTCTTGATGTCGTACTCGACTTGGACTTCCTGGCCTTCCATCTGGGATTCCATCAGGTCGAGCAGCAACGAGGACAGATCGAGCGAGCTGTCCGAGTTGACGTCGAGCTTGATCGCGGCGACTTGCACGCCGTCGACCTCGCGCATGCCGGAGTAGGTGCACTCCGCCTTGAACTCGGCGAACATCTTCTCGAGCTCGGGCAGGATCTTCTCCTTGAGCATGGTCACTTCCTCGCCGCCGCCTTCCATCTCCGGCAGGTGATCGAAGTCGACGCCGAAGAACAGCGCGGTGCCGAGCGCCTTCGGTTCGACCTGCCACTTGTCGCCCTCGGCGATCGACTTACCGGGCAGCAGCGAACGGAAGTCGAGATCGATGCCCGCGCTCTGCAACGCGTCGTTGTCGCCTTCGCCGTCCTTGAACGTGCGCTCGTAGTCCTGCTTCTCCTCGTTCCATTTGAAGACCACCGTCTTGCCGTCGAGCTTGAAGGGGTTGTCGGTGGACTTGTTCTCCGCGCCCATGTCGGCGCTCGACTTCGAGCTGACGTAGTCGCGGTGCAGCTCGGTCGGCTTGCCGTCGGCGGTCTTCACGTAGTGGTCGACGATCGCGAGCGCCAAGTCGAAGCCCAGCTTCGCTTGGTCGAGCGGGATCTGCTGACTCATGTCCATTCCGTCGACGGTCACGCTGAGGTCGCCGACCTCGAAGGAACCGTTGAGGGTGAAGGACTTCGCGGCGTCCGAGCCGTCGGCCGGATGGAAGTCGACAGAATCGCCGGCGGGCGAGAAGGCGAACAGGGCGGCGGCGGAGAGGAGAACAGTCGGGCGGAGCAGCTGGGTCATGGGTGCTTTCGAGGGTTGGCGCGACAGGTTAGCCGCGGATTCCTGGGCCGACGAGGTGGGAAGTTCGAGGCCGCGCTCTGCAAGCACCGGTCCAGGGCCCCAAGGCCCAGTTTCCGCGCCGTTTCATGCCCGGATCGGCCGGATAAGCACCGCGCGCGGCGCCGGGGCGCGGGCGCCGTCGGGTGCAGCACGTGTCGAGCGCGGTCCGAGCGGTCGACGCATGAACCAACTTTGAACGACCGCCACGTGACACGAAGTTCGCGCGTCTTCGGAGATCGGCGGAACGTGCGAAGGATGCGCAATCGTCGCGGCTGGTGCGCAGCACGCTGCGCGACCTGCAGGCGCGAGGTCGATGTGGGGCGCTCGCCCTCGCGCACGCCTTGACGGATGAGTTGCCCGCGCGCGTGGAGCCGGTCGCGAGTTTGACGACGACGGACGAGGAGTTGGGTTTCGTGAAGACGATCGCTGAGAGTGCGGGCTTCGTGATCGGAGCGCCGTCGTCCGGTCGACTCTCTGCAGTTGTTCCCGACCGCGTGCGCGTGGTGCGACTCGAGCAACGCTAAGCGCGGCGGCAAAGCTGCGCGCGCTCTGTCGACGCCGGGTGCGGCATGGAGCGACGCTGATGCTCGAAGGCTTGCAGCGGCCAGAGCGACGCGCATGCATCGCACGCATGGGGCTCGGCGCTGAGGCGGTGGTAGATCGCCGTCGCGGAGTCGTGCGTCGGACTGCGCTCGGGACGGATGGATTCGTGAGCGCGACTCGCGTACGCCGCGAGCGGAGCCTGAGGGGCCGAGCGCTGCCCACTTGTTCATCGGAGCGTGCGCAGTCGGCGCTATGGCGAAGGACGAGCCCCCCCCAGCAAGCTCTGTGCCGTCGACGCGACCAGCCCGCCTCGACGTCACGCGAACGGTTCCTCGCACGACCTAACCCGGGTCACGCCGTTCATTCCGCTCCCACGGCTGCTCGGAGGTTCGCATGATCTCTCGACTCACGCCTCGAGCCCTTTTCGCCGGGGTTTTCGCATGTTTCTGCCTGCTGGCCGCGACCGACTCGGCGTCGGCCGCGCCGCAGTACACGCCCACCGAGTACTCGATCGGCGTGCCGTACCCGGCGGACGTCGCGGTCACCTACAACGGTCGTCGTAGCGCCGTGCGCAGCTCGATCTCGAACGGCGCCACTTCAACGCCGTATGCCAACGGAATCACGCTCTGGGACCTGACCACCGTCACGGCGCCGGCTGCGCAGTTGGCTGCGTTTTCCGCGTCCGGCGAGGGCACGACGTTTGGCCTGCGCGGCTACCAGCCTTCCGACCGCATCGAATTGACCAACACACGCGGGCTCGCGATCGGCTCGGGCTTCTCCGCGTTCGCGGGCCTGTGGCAGGACACGACGTACATCGATCTATTCGATGCCAGTCCCAGTCCGGCGATGATCGCGACCTTCGCGATCGGTCCCGCGAGCGCCTCCGCGCCCCTGTACGACGCGGCGGGCTACGCGAACGACGTCGTGATCACGCGCGACGGCGCGTACGCCCTCGTAAACAGCGACAATTTCGTGCATATCGTCGACATCGGCAACGGCACGATCAAAGCCTTCAACATCGGCGGACCGGGTTTTGGCCCGAGCCCGACGACATGGACGCCGGCGAACTTGTGCACGCCCAATCGCGCGGTCGACTCGATCGCCGTGACGAACGACCGCGCCGTCGTGACAACGGCGCGCATCGAGGGGAACGACATGGTGACCTGGGTGTACCTGTTCGACCTGAACGCCAAGTCGATCGTGCTCGAGCAGCGCGTTGCCCCGTTGACGCTGCCGCCCGGAGAAATCGAGTTGCGCCCGCACGACGTCGCCATCACACCCAACGGCGAGATGGCCGTGGTTACAATGCACCGCATGATCGCGTTGTTTGACCTCGTCACCGACAAGATGATCGGGAGCTATTACAACGAGGAATCGTCGAGGCTCTACCAGAGGCAGGTCGACTCCGCCGAAGTGACCGATGATCGAGCGGTCGTGATCGCGGATCGCAGGCAAGGCGGGACCGGCACACCTCACTGGGAATTGGAAGTTTGGGATATCAGTCGCACGTCTCCGTTCCTGACGCGGCGCGTGCAGTACACCGATCCGAACTACCCCAACGGCCCCGAGAGCCGCTCGCACGATCTGGAAATCGCTCCTGGCGATACGCAAGCGTTGGTGCGGACGTCGTTCGACAATTTGTTCATCAACAGCCTTGTGGCGGCTCCGGCGACGCCGATCACACTGTCGTCACCGAACGGATCGGATGCGTATGCCTACGAGCCGTTCGGCGCCAACGCCGTCAACTACACGCAGTTCAGTTCCGACGCAGTGACGATCGGGCCGCGGCTGGTTGATCCGTTGGACAACACGATTTTCCATCAGATCGCCGTGACCATCGGGGGCAGCAGCGTTCAAGGCGTATTTCGCGGCAACGTTGACTTCATCGATCTGGCGGCTGCGACACCGACCGTAATTCAGGCGATGATTGTGTCGCCTTCCATTTTCGACGGCGGTTGCGTTCCGCTCGACCTCGCCCTGACACGCGATCGCAACCAAGTTGTAGTTCGGAGCGCCGACCCGTACATCGACGCGCCGACCTCACCCGGCGTTGACGTCGTCCTTTTCTCGCTCTCGGGCTTCACCCCCGGCGCCAACTTCGGCGGAACCGGGTTTGTCGTTGGGCTCGATTCCGTTGCTGTCGGAGTGAACGGCGTGAATCCACCCAACTCGCGCAGACGCATCACGACAATCTCTGAGGATCCAATCACGCAGAACGGCAAGGTCCACATCGTCGACAACTAGCCACGTAGGTTGAACTGCGGGCCGGACGTCAACGTTCGGCCCACGGTCGATGCCCATGCACGTGCAACCTGAAATTGGAGCCACCGCGATGAACGCGCGCCGATCCTTTGATGCCATGTCCTTGCTTGGCCGGCTCGTCATCACTGCGATGTTGACGCACTGGACCTCGATCGCCGATGCGCAGTCGACTTGTTCGTCGACTCCAATCGCGACTCTGTATCCACAGGGTGCAACGCCGGACGATGGCG
>CAYHRR010000067.1:0-12536 GCA_964358875.1 uncultured Planctomycetaceae bacterium
CCACCGTTCGGTCTCGTCGTCGCCGTAGTAGCTGAGTTCGACTGTGAGCCTGAACGTGCTCGCGTCCGCGCCGAGCGCCGGACCGCGCAGCTTGGTGATGACGCCGGACGGAAGTACGAGCCGCGCGCCGCTGGCGACACTGCGGAACACGCGCGTCGGACGGCCGGGCACCCTCGCGATGACGTCCGTTCGCGCAGTTGCGGAGACCAACAGCGCGCGGCCGTCGCTAAAGCTGGTCCAAGTCAGATCGTCGTAGTCGCTGGGCGCGCGAACTCGTCCGCGGGGAAGCGGAGCGCCGTGTTCGTCGACGAGTTCGAGCTGCAACACGTCGATGCGGTCGCGCAGATCGAACGGCTCGAGCTGCGTCGTCTCGCCGCTGCGGGCTTCGATGCCGTCGACGCGCGCGAGCTCCTTGCCGAACGCCGTCACCCACACGGAGTGCGTCCCCGGCGCAAGCGCGTAGAGCCTGAACGCGCGCTCGCCCCAGTGCGAGTACGACGCGGTCGAGTTCGTCGACTGCGTCGGAGCTGAGTGGATGTCGATGTCGCCAAACGAAGCGCCGTCGGGAAGGACCACGCTTCCCTCGATTGCCGCGGTATTCGTTTCGGGCTTCTCTTCGGGTTCGTGCGACGTGACGTGCAACGTCAGCACCAAGTCGCTCACTCCGCGCGCGATGCTCAACGGTGCGCCCGATTCGCTGCGGTAGCCGACTGCCTTGACGAACAACGCTTCGTCACGCTTCTCGAGTCCGATCTCGAAGGATCCGTCGGTGTCGCATTCGCCTCTGGCAAGCACCTCAAAGTCGTCGGACTTATCGGTGCGGCGCATGACGGACACAGAGGCACTGCCAGCCGGACTTCCGTCCTCGTCGACGACGCGACCGGCAGCGCAGAGCGGCTCGGGACGGACGACGATGTCGCCGAAGTCGAAGAGGGCTCGATGCAGCGGCGAATCCTCGACGCTGTGCGGCGGCGGATGGAGGAACGCGTGCGCAGTCCGAGCACCTGGACGCGTCATGTGCACGCTGATCTCTGCGCCGTACGCGGAGGACAGCTCGGTGGTCCAGCAGGCAAACGTCCCGTCGTCGGCCGTGGTTGTGCCGAAGGCGCCGACATCGGACTCGACGCCGTCATAGCTGCACATGGCGAGGATGTCGTAGCCGGCGAGCGGAACACCGGCGGCGTCGATCAGCCGACCGCGCACGCACGGATCGAGTTTGAGCAACGGCACGTTGATCTTCACCACCTCGCCCGCCCGCGTCGGTCCGGCGAACGTGCGCTCGAGGCTCCAGCCGCCGTCGAAGTGGGCGATGCCGGTGAAGGTCAGCCCGAGTGCGACGTGTTCGAAGCGTGCGGGACTGCCGCGCGTGGTGAGCGAGGCATCGTCCAGGCTCGCGACGCCGAAGCGCAGATCGCCGACGTCGTCCCACTCGACCTCGAGCGAGTACGTCGCAGGCACCGGCGTCGGCCGCGCTTGCGCGTCCGTCAGCGTCAGCTCGATCGTTCCTCCGGTGTCGATCACCAGTCGGATCGGCGTGCTCGGCGCGTCCGCGAGCGCGAACTCGACGAACTCAGGCGTGCAGCCGATGAACGTGGTCGCTACGCGCAAGTGACTGGTCGATTGATCGAGTTCGTGCAACTCGACGCGCCCCGCCGAGTCGGTCAATGCCGTGCCGTCGATGTCCCACTCGTCGAGATCGGGCACGAACACGCCGACGCGCACGTCGGCGGCGGGGAGACCGAAGCGGTCGACGACTTCGACGACGACCGAGAAGCTCGACTCGAGCTCGACCCTCAAACTCGCATCCGAGGGATCGGCGTACTCGTAGCCGAAGCGCGTGTCCGTTTTCGCCCACACGGCGACTTGGCGTTTCGGACGGTCGATCCGAACGAGACCGTGCTCGTCCGCGATGTGCTCGCGGCCGAGATGCTCCGCCCTCGCCGCTTCCGAGTCGCCGAAGCGTTCGTCGACTTGGTCGCGCTCGATCTCGTCGACGTCCTCGCGCTCGACGAAGACGTGCGCTCCCGCGACAGGCGCGCCGCTCTCGGCGTCGACGACCTCGATCACGAGCGCGGCGGGAGCTTCCTTCGAAGACGAGTCGCTCGGCACGCTCGCGCGCTCGACCTCCGTGGTCGTCGCGAGGTTCGCTGCCGAATCGGTCGCGACTTCGGCAGTCGTCGGCGCGACCTGCGCCGCGCGAGCCTGCTCGACGCTCGCGTCGGATTTCGCACGCCACCAAAGACCGAGCGCGATCAGCGCACCGATCGCCAGCGCAGCAGCGAGCCGTCTCATGCCGGGCTATAGCGCCGCGAACGGCTTCAGCCACGCATGGAACTTCTCGCGCTTGAGCGGCTCGCTCATCCACGAGGTGTCGGGCAGCGGGAGCTTCAGGGATTCGCGGACGGTGAGCAGCGTGCGCATCGGCTCGCTCGACACCGTGCCCTTCTTCGTGCGCCAGCGGATTTCGCGCTGTTTCTCGATGCGTTCGACGACGAGCGCGGTGATGCGGCAATCGCCGGCGACGTAGTCGAGCACGAGCTGATGCTCGCCCGCGGCCCATCGCTTCGGCGCGTCGGCGCCGTGCATCAGCTTCCTCATCTCGAGCGAGCTGTACCGCTCAGTTCTGCTTGGCGCGTCGCAGCGCGTCGCTCCGCGCGTCGGGCGGCAGCGTGATGAGCGCTTCGCTCGCCTCGTCGGTGACGACGATGGGCGGGCGTTGTTCGCTGGTGTACTTCGGCACGACTTCGAAGCGCGCGCGTGTGAGCTTGTTCACGAGATCGGCGCTCTCGACCACGTACTCGCCCGCGATCGGAAGCGCGACGCGAGCACTTCCGTCGGGCGCGAGCACGAACGTCGCGGTGTCGCTGAACCATCCGCCTTCGTCGTCGCCGAAGTAGTCGATCGTCATCGTGAACTCGTATTCGTCAGCATCGCGACCGAGCGCGGGCCCGCGCAACTTCGCGACGATGCCTGCCGGCAACGCGAGCTTCGCGCCGCTCTCGACTCCGACGAAGCGCACGGAGCGTCGTCCCGGTGAACTCGCGAACACGTTCAAGCGCGGCGTCAGCGACGGCAACAGGACGACTCCGTTCTTCGCGGGCGCGTCGTTGACGTACTCGTCGTCGCCGTTGATGGAGCTCACTCCACCTGTGCTCAGCGGCGCGCCCATTTCGTCGACGAGTTCGAAGCGCAGCACCTGGAGGCGCTCGCGTAGATCGATCGGCGCTATGCGCGTCGTCTCGTTCGCGCGGACTTCGAGGCCTTCGACGCGCGCGATCTCGCTCGCATCGAAGCGGACTGAGACGCTGTATTGGCCTGCGAGAGCCTGATTCACTTCGAACGCGCCGGTGTCCGATTGGGAAAATCCACGTGGAGAATGGCGGCCCGTCGCATCGACGCGGGCGATCCCGAGGTGGACGACCTCCATCGTGAGACCGCCTGGAAGCAGGATCGTCCCGGCGAGCGATCCATATGCAAGCGAGGCGGACGCGAAGTGGTGCAACTGCAGCACGACGTCGCGGTCACCGCGCCGGACTTCGATGGGTTCGAAACGCACGCAGTTGTCCGCGACGGTCGTGAGCACGAAGTTCTCGCCGGTTCCTTCGAACCCGATCTCGAAGCGCCCCAGTCGGTCGGTTCTCTCGTTGCACAGCCCGCTGTACTCATCCTGATTCGAGCCTTGCTCCATCAAGCCCACTTCGGCCGAACCGAACGGCTCGCCCGATTCGTCGATCACACGACCGGTTACGAACAACGGCGCGAGTGCCACGACGACATCGCCAAGCTCGTACACATCGTGGGGAACAGGCACAGGATCGATGCGCGGTTGCGGCCAGTTCAGCAGTGACGAACTCGAACGCGATCCGGCGAGCGAAGCGCGAATCGCAACGACACTCGTCACCTTTCCCGACGACCGAGAAAGGCGTGTCTCGAACGTGCCGTCTTCGGTCGTCGTCGCCCTGAACACACCTTGATTGCTGCCGCTTCCGTCCGCGTACGTCAGTTGCGCTGTCGCCGAGATCCTGCGGGCGCCGAGCCCGTGCCCATCGACATCGACGATCCGACCTCGAACGATCGCGTCCGCCGCTTCGACGGGGACGCTGATGCGCACGACGTCGTTCGCCGCGACGGGTCCGTCGAACATCCGCTCGGTGAACGAATAGCCCTCCAAGCTCGCGTAACCGGCGAGCGGCAAGCCGAGGCCGATGCGTTCGAAGCGCGCGCGACCATCGCTCGTCGGCAGGAACAGGCGCTCGCCCGCGGAGATACCGAACGGCAAGTCGCCCGCGCGCTCGTCGTCGAGCGACAGGCCGAGTCGCGCCGCGAGCGGCAACGCTTCACCGCGCGCGTTCGTCACCGTCAGTTCGACGGCGCCGTTGTCTTCGATCACGAAGCGCAGCGGCTCGTTGGGCAAGGTCGCGAGCGTGAACTCGACGAACTCGGGCGAACACGCGACGAACGTCGTCGCTACTCGCAACGCATTCGATTCGTCCTCCAAGTTGCTTTCGAGCATGTGGAGCGCAACGCGGCCTGCCGCGTCCGTCACCGCGCTCGCGGCCACGGTCCATTCATCGAGGTCTGGGGCGATCACCGCGACGCGCACGTCCGAGACCGGGCGACCGGCGCGATCGACGACATCGACGGCGATGCAATGTCCGAGCGCGAGCTCGATGCGCGCGTTCGTCGCACCTGCGTCGATATCGACCTCACCGTGACGATGACCTGCGCTCGCCCAGATCGTGATCGAGCACGTCGGCGGTGCCGTGCGCACGACGCCGTGTTCGTCGCTGCGGTGCTCGACTCCGAGTAGGGGAGCGATCGCCGGCCCGGAGAATCCGAAGCGCTCGTTGACCTGAAGCCGTTCGATGTCGTCGACGTCCTCGCGTTCGATGAAGACCTGCGCGCCAGCGACAGGCGCGCCGCTCGCGGTGTCGACGACTTCGATCACGAGCGGCGCGGAAGCCTCCTTCGACGACGCATCGTCCGGCACGCTCGCGCGCTCGACCTCGGTCGTCGCTGCGGACATCTCGTCGGCGTCGCCGGCAACTTCAGCGGCTGAAGGCGCGAGCTCGGAAGTACGAACCGGCTCGATGCCCGCACTGGAACTCGCGCGCCACCACAGGCCGAGTGCGATCAGCGCACCGATCGCTAGCGCAGCAGCGAGCCGTCTCATGCCGGGCTATAGCGGCGCGAGCGGCTTCAGCCACGCATGGAATTTTTCGCGCTTGAGCGGCTCGCTCATCCACGACGTGTCGGGCAGCGGGAGTTTCATGGCTTCGCGGACGGTGAGCAGCGTGCGCATCGGCTCGCTCGACACCGTGCCCTTCTTCGTGCGCCAGCGGATTTCGCGCTGTTTCTCGATGCGTTCGACGACGAGCGCGGTGATGCGGCAATCGCCGGCGACGTAGTCGAGCACGAGCTGATGCTCGCCCGCGGCCCATCGCTTCGGCGCGTCGGCGCCGTGCATCAGCTTCTTCATTTCGATGCCCAGGCCCTCGGCGACGTTGGCGAGCGCGACCGGGAAGCCGCGTTGCGCGACGAACTGGAACATCGGGTCGTAGAGTTCGAGCGCGACCTCGCCCGCGAGCGCGAAATCACCGGCCGCGTGCCCGAGCCAGCGCAGGTCGAACGACAAGCCGTTCCACGCGCACACGCGCACGCCCGCGCGTTGCGCGGCACGCAAGTACTCGAGCATCTCGCGCGCCTTGATTGGGGACAGATGTCCGCCGGGCTGGCCCGTCGCGTCCTTTTCGAACCAGTGCTTCACCTCACCCGTGTCGGTCGCCATCGCCGCGACCGAGATATCGAACGGCCCGTACTTGTCGATGTCCTCGCCGGGCGCGGACTCGAACACGTTCTCGATCTCGATGTCGAAGGCCATCCAACGACAGCGCGGTGCGGCGAGCGGCGCGGCGGGTTCGCTCGCGCTCGGCTTGTGCGCGGCGGGCTCCTGATCCGGAAACAACGACGGCGTCTTGGCGTTCATGCGCGGATCATCTCGCGCGCTGCCGTTCGCCGCCAGCGCCGCGCGCGACTATCTCCGGCAGTAGGTGAGATCGAACTCGACTTGCCAGCTCGCGCCGCCGTCGTTCGAGACTTCGCCGAGTTGGCGCACGTGTTCAGGATCGAGATCGAAAAAGGTCATCGTGCGCAGCTTGAGCGAGCCGTCGGGATCGGGCGAGTTGCTCGTGAAGCGCAGGTGCCCGTCCTCGAACACGCCGTCGCCGTAGTCGGTGACCGTGCCCGCATCGTCGACCCAATGTTGGCGCCAGCGACGCGTGCGCGGCGCGTAGGTGTTGAAGCTCTTGCCCGACGAACCGCTCGCGCTGGTCCAGTTCTCCTCGATGACCCAACCGCCGAGGATCTTCGCGATCACACTGCGTCCGGCGGGCTTGTCGCCCTGCGTGGTGCGCACGTCCCACGCTCCGATCCAGAAATCGAACTGCGCCGCCTCGGGTGTCGGATGCTGCGCGGCGTTCGCGTTCGCAGCGGGCTTCGTGGTCGCACAACCGCCGAGCGTGACGGCGAGGATGATGAGCGCAAGTGACGGGACGCGGAGTGCCATGGAGTTTTCCTTCGAGTAGCTGGAGCGCGGTGCGGCGATGCTAGTGCGCGCGCGGCGCCGCTCGACCTGCGTGACGCAGGTCGTACGCGCGCGGCCGAGTCGCTGTGCTCGGCGCGACGTGAAGAAAATTCGCGCGCCGGCCTGCGGCGGAGCCATGTCGAGTTGCGAGGGCCCGCGTAAACTCGCGCGGCGTTTCGAGAGCACGGCGCGCGCGCTCGGAGCCACGATCCTCATCCTCGCTCGGAGTCTCCGCGTTCGAATGTCGCCCCGCCTTCCGTTGTTCAGTTGCTTCGTGCTCGCAGCCGTCGCTTCAGCGCAGGCGCAGAGCGTTCCGTTCGGCGGGCGACCGCAGTGCTATCCACACAACACGCCGCGTCTGTGGTCGAAGGCTGCGGATTGGCCGAGCGGCAGCGTGCCGAGCGCCGGAGCGTGCGTGGTGATTCCGTGCACGGACACGGTCATCGTCGACGTGCCTGTGCTCGCGCTCGCCGAACTCGACGTGCAGGGCACGCTGCGCTTCTCCGACACGCTCGACATCGCGCTCGCTGCCGATTGGATCCGCGTCTCCGGACGCTTCGAGATCGGCAGAACTGCGCAGCCGTTCCAACACCACGCGACGCTGACGCTCACCGATCAATATGCGTTCGGTTGCAATCCGGCGGCCGTGCAGCGCGCGCTCGTCGTCGACCAAAGCGGCGTGATCAGCTTTCACGGAGCGTCACACGGACCGACGTGGACGCGCCTCGCACAGACGGCGAACGCAGGCGCGCAGCAGCTCGAAACCGAGGACATCGTCGCGTGGCAAGCCGGCGACGAGATCGTGATCGCACCGACGGAATTCGATACCGAGGAGTTCGAGGTCGCCGTCGTGCTGTCGGTCGGCGGCACGACGGTGCGCTTGAGCGCGCCGCTGCAATTCACGCACTGGGGCGCCACCGAGGGCGCGCAGTTCGACGGCGTCGGCGTCGAAGAGCGCGCCGAAGTCGGCCTGTTCACGCACAACATCGTCGTGCAAGGCGATCCTGCGGCGTTCGATCCGTCGACCGGCAAACACACCGGCGGTCAAACGCGCTTGCACGAGCCCGGCGCGAGCGCGCCGCGTGCGTGCATCGACGGCGTCGAGTTTCGCTACCTCGGCGACGAGGAAGTGCTCGGCCGTTACCCGTTGCACTTCCACATGCTCGACGACGGCTCGCAGAGCTACGTGCGCAACTCGAGCGTTCACGAGTGCTTCAACCGCTGGATCTCGGTGCACATGACCGACGGCGTCACGATCGAGGACAACGTCGGCTTCGACACGATCGGTCACGGCTACTACATCGAAGACGCGACCGTGACGGGCGTGACCTTCGCGCACAATCTCGGCGTGCGCGTGCGCAGCGTCGATCAAGGCGCGGGGCTCCACAACGACGATCTGCCGGCCGTGTTTTGGCTCGTTCATCCCGACAACACCGTGGTCGACAACGCGGCGGCGGGAGCCGACGCCTACGGTTTTTGGTTCGACGCCGATGCGTTCGAAGCGCAACCGTGGACGCAGTTCGCGCGCAACGTCGCGCACTCCAACGGCGAGATCGGCTTCATGGGCAACAAGCGGCCCGCGCCGCTGCCGGTGTCGGTGTTCAGCGATTGCCTCGCCTACAAGAATCGGCGCTACGGCTATTGGTTGCGCAGCTACTCGAACGCGCGCTTGATCAACTGCGACGCGGCCGACAATCGCGGGGGCTACTACCTCGCGTCCGAGGGCTATCAAACCGATCCGCTCGGTCGCGACGGCATCGGCGTGATGACCTTGGAAGATTCGCTCGTCATCGGCATCACCTCGAACAACGCGACGCTTCCGCAGCGCGTTTCGAATCCGCCCTGCTCGCGCTTGCCGAAGTGGGACGCGCTTTCCGGCGTCGAGCTCTACGACGGTTTGATTGGCGTCGAGAACTGCGTCTTCGCCGAGTTTCGCGACCGCACGATGCCCGGCGGAGTCACGCGCAAAGGCGGCGCGTTCACGCAGGTTTACTACGCCTCGCCGTGGGCCATCGATCCGCGCAACTACGCGCTCGGTTGCACGTTCGTCAACAACGGCACGACCGTCACTGACCGCGTCGACTTCCGCCAACCTGCGGGCGCCTTCAACGGCTGCGGCGGATTTCGCAAGGGCGACAACGGCGTCGCGAGCGCGGTGTTGTGCGACCTCGACGGTTGCGTGACGGGCAGCGCGGGCAAGCTCGTTTACTCCAACGTGCCGTTCCTCACGCCGGCGAGCGGCGCGGCGTACGACGCGAGTTGGAATGCGCGCATCGTCGACGGCACGCAGGGCGTCGCCATCGGACAGCTCGAGCTCAACACGCTCGTGCCCGAGGCGTTGATGACCGACTTGGCGTCACTCGGCGTCAGCTTGCCCGTCGTCGACGCCGAGTCGTTGCGCATCTCTTCGATGACGCGTGCCGTGACGCACGAGATCGTCGCTTCGACCGATGCGATGCCGGGCCAAGTGCTCGTGGTGCCGCGCTACGCGGTCAACGTGCTCGCCGACGACACGTATCTGTACGCGTATCCGCCGGGCACACAGATGAACGAGCGGGCGCGCTACTTCGAGCTCAGCTTTCAGTTCACCGAACCCGGCCGCTTCGCAGTGACTGCTGTGCCGCTGCTGCCGCCGACTTCCGCCGGCGTGCTTTCGACCTTCGCCAACGGCGTCGACCTCACGCAGCTAGCGGAGCAGGACCTCAACGCGTTGCTCGCCGCGCAACGCAACGCGTGGTGGTTCGACCCGGCTACGAATCTCATGTGGTTGAAGTTCGTGCTCGCGAGCAGCAACGGCGGCATGAGCGCCTACGACAGCGAATCGGTCACGTTCCAAGTGCTGTCGTACTGACGCGCGGCGACTCCGCGCGCGCCAAGCGCCGCCGGTTTGGAGCGCGAAGGCCGAGGCGGCAGGCACCGAAGTTCCTGATCGACGAGGTCGCGCCCGGCGTGCATCTCGTCGAGAACTCCGACGAAGGGCGCGTGCTCGTGAACTCGAACTGCAGGTTGGCGAACGGCTGGAACGGCCCTGAGCCTGTCCCCGAATTGATGCAACGAGTTACGTCCGTCCGACTGACCCAGCCCCCGAAAAGCGGTCCAGCGTGGATCAACTCGCCGACGACCGCTGCACCACTCGCTGCGGCCGCTCACTGATCTAAAGGTCATGTGTCTCAGAATCGTTGACGAGCACCGCTGGAGCAACTCGGCCCAGGCGGAGACGCGGGGGTGTGTGCGGCGCGGGGCGGCGAAGTAACTCGGGGACGTGCCAGCCTCCGACGGGTTCGAGGAAATGGCGGTCGCGGCGCTTGGCGGCGGGCTCTCGCGCGGCCCTCGCACGATGAGGTCGCGGTCGGGTGCTGTGGGTGCGAGGACGCCGTGGGAGATGTGCCGGTGCGCTCGCGGGCAGGGGACGAGGGCGGGGCAGTGGGGCCGCGCGTCGCGAGCGTGGTGCGGGCTCACTTCTGGCGGGCCCTCGCGGAGTCGCCTAGGCTGCTCGCCCGAATGTCGGAGCGTCTGACGAGATGGGAGAGTCGGGATGCCGGTCACTGCGCAAGATGTCGCTCGAATGCTCAATGCGCTGCCGATGGGCGGGATGTTCGTCGGCCGCAGAGAGGTCAAGGAACTTCCAAGTCTGCTGCACGACAGCGAAGAGATAGTGGATCTCGTGCAGGGGTTCTTAGGTTCCGGCAACGGCGTCCTCGTTGCCACTAGGCGCAGGCTGCTCTTCGTGGACAAGGGCCTGATCTACGGCCTGCGCGTGGAGGACTTTCCGTACGACAAGATGAGCTCGATCGAGTACTCGACTGGGATCATCTTCGGTGAGATCACGATCCACGCCAGCGGTAACAAGGCCCTCATCAAGAACGTCGAGAAGGTCCGTGCGAAGGCCTTCGCCAGCCATGTTCGACGCCTCGTCGAGGAGTCGAAGATTGCCGAGAAGTCCGCGGCGAGACCTGCTTCAGGCAATACCCTCGCCGGAGAGCTTGCTCATCTCGACTCGCTCCGCTCCCAGGGCGTGCTCACTGACGAGGAGTTCTCGGCCGCGAAGCGCAAGCTGCTGGGGCTGTAGCGCGCGCAACACTCGCCGGCTTGGTCAAACGCGCACTTGCTCGCCTTGAGGATCGGGGTTCCCGAAGACGCCTTGGAGCAACGCGGCCCAGGCGGAGCGGCTCGGATGGGTCCGGCGCGGCGAAGCAAATCGAGGACGTGCCAGCCTCCGACTGGTTCGACGAATTGGCCGTCGCGGCGCTCGGCGTCGCGCTCTCGCGCGGCCCAGGCACGAGGAGGTCGCGGTAGGGCGCTGCGGGTGCGCGAACGCCGTGGTCGGTGCGCAGATGCGCTCGTGGGCGATGCACGGCCGCGGCGAGGCGCTCGGTGGCAATCGCGGGCCGGGCGACGCAGCGGCAGAGGTGCTCGCGGCGTTCGCGCTGGCCGCCGGGGACAAGTCGTTGGCGTGCAGCGAGCCGGAAGAACTGGGAGTTCGTCGGCAACGACCTCGGCGGGCGTGCGGCGGCGATTGTCTACAGCTGATCACGACCTGTCACGCGCGCGGCATCAACGTACGCGACCATCTGTTTCGCACGACGCTGCGATTGGCCGAGTTCGACAAGCGCCGCCGATACATCGCCGCGAGCGTCAGGATGCAAGTCAGGCCCTAACCGACGCCTCGTGCGCGCTCCGTGGCTGCGCCGCACCGAGCGAAGCACGTATCGTCAAGAAAACCCACCGAATGACCCGCGGCCTCCGCTTCGCGTCCATGCGTGCTCGGCGCAACGAGTACCCACAGTGGACCAAGCTGCGCTATCGGAGGGCCTTCCACGCTCGCGTTCAGAGCGATTGTGGAAATCGTTGATCGACGCCGTAGCGAGCCTGCGTTTGGATGCACGACCGCCCTCGGCGGCTCAGGCCCTCTCCGTTGCTCCGGATCCACACCATGGACATGCACAAGCTCACCGCGCCCTTCACCGTGCTCGCTCTGACCGCCGTCGCCGGCGCCCAGCGGGCGTCGTTGCCCGTTCCCAAGCCCAGCGCCGACGTGAAGACGCGCGCGCCGGCACAGGTGGCGACACCCGACACGAGCGCGCTTCGACCCACGGTGGCGCTCGGCACTTCGGCGTCCAAGGTCGAGGTCGAGGCGCAGCAATCGAGTCCGGCCCTGCTCGCCGCGCTCGACTTCTCGGTCGTGCGCTATCAAGACGCGTTCGACGGAACGCTGTGGGCGCGCGGCGCGAACTACAAGATGAGCTTCGCTTCGAACGGCGCGACGGTCGTGCCGTTCTTCTCGTCGCGCGCGCCGCGCAACTTCGACATCGCCTTCGAGCTGCGCAGCATCGCGATCGGTGGTGAAGAGCTCGCTCTCGCGCGCACGGCGAGCGTGCGTCGCGACGGCGACACGGTCACGCTCGACCACGGCGAAGTCGACGAGCTCTACGTGCTCTCGCCGAAGGCGATCGAGCAGAAGTTCGTGATCGACAGCCTGCCCGCGCAAGGCGCGCTCGTGTTGCGCATGGGTGCGACGACGGAACTCGCCGCGAGCTCCGGCGCCGACGGTTTCACGTTCGCCAACGAATGGGGGAGCGTGACCTACGGCAAAGCGACGGCGATCGACGCCGCCGGTGACCAGCTCGTGCTCGAAAGCCGTCTCGAAAACGGCGTGATCGAGATCGTCGTGCCCGCGTCGTTCACGGCGCACGCGCGCCTGCCGCTCGTGATCGATCCGGTGCTGTCGATCTTCGGCGTCGATGTCGGCGTGAGCACCGCCTACGCCGGCGACAGCGCCTACGACAGCTCCGGTGGCGCCGTGCTGCACTGCTACACCGTCGTGTACAGCGCGAACGACTGGGACGTCGCCCCCTACGCGACCCATCGCTGGGGCAACCTGTGGAAAGGTTCCTTCGGTTGGACGGACAACACCTCGCAGCACAGGGGCCCCCCCCGCATCGCGCACAACAAC
>CAYHRR010000068.1:0-12454 GCA_964358875.1 uncultured Planctomycetaceae bacterium
CACGGCTGCCGCATGTGCTTCAAGTACTGCGACAGCTTCCCGCTGATGTTCGACCTGATCGACAACACGCACGCCGGAGACGTGCGCAAGCTCAGCGAGCCCGAGATCGAGCGCGTCGCCGACGCGTGCTTCCAATGCAAGCTGTGCGACGTTCAGTGCCCCTACACGCCGCGCGACAAGCACGCCTTCCAACTCGATTTCCCCAAGCTCATCCACCGCCACCAGGCGCAACGCGCGAAGAAGAACGGCATCCCGCTGCGCGACAAACTGCTCGGCGATCCGGACAAGGCGGGAGCGCTCGCACGCGCGAGTTTCGGCCTCGCCAACACCATGAATCGTGTCGGTTTGCACCGCTGGTTCATGGAGAAAGCGCTGGGCATCCACCGCGACAAGCTGCTCCCCGAATTCGCGGCGACGACCTTTGAACGCTGGGCGGAGCAACACGGCGCGACGATCGACACCCCCGGCACCGAGACGGTGCTGTTCCCGACGTGCTACGTGCAGAACAACGAGCCTCAGGTCGGCCGCGACACGCTGGCCGTGATGGAGCAAAACCAAATCGCGTGCGGCTGCGTGAAGGGTCTGGCGTGTTGCGGCATGCCGGCTTGGGAGCACGGCGACCTCGACACGCTGCGCAAGAACGCCGCACGCAATCTCGACGTGCTGCTGCCGCACGTCGCAGCCGGCGCGAAGGTGCTGGTCATCAATCCCACCTGCTCGATGATGATGCGCCGTGAATATCCCGAGCTCGTCGCGCCCGAGGACAAAGAACGCGCCCTGCAACTCGCCGCCGCGATCCGCGATCCGAGCGAGTACCTGTGGTCGATCCGCGACGAGCCGCGCTTCAACACCGACTTCAAATCGACGCCGGGCGAAAGCGTCGCTTACCACGCGCCCTGTCACCTGCGCGCGCAGGCGATCGGTTTCCGCGGGCGCGACCTACTGCGCAAGATCCCCGGTGTCGTGCCGAAGATGACCATGGAGTGCTGCGGTCACGACGGGACCTATGCGATGAAGACCGAGGGTTTCGAGGTGTCGCAGAAGGTCGGCGCGAACGCTTTTGCCGGCATGCAAGCGGCCGAGAGCGAAGTGTGGGCCACCGATTGCCCCTTGGCCGCGATCCAATTCGCGCAGCACGCCGGCCGGAAACCTCTGCATCCGATGTCGATCCTCGCGCGCGCTTACCGCGAGGACGGCTTCGAGAAGAAGATCGTGCGCGAGTGAGCCGCGCGCGGGACTGAACGCGCGCCGTGCTCGCTCAGCTTTCGCTGCAACACGGCGGCAGAGCGTTGCGTTCCCAGCCGAACGGCAAGCCGCCGCGCGCGATCGTCCACGCGCCGAAGGCGAGCATCAGCACGGCGACGACGCGTTGTGCACGCACTCGCAGCGTCGTCGGCAACGCGGATCCACCGAGCGAAATCGCGATCAACACGGGCCCCGTGCACAGGCCGAACACGAACGGTCCCAAGGCCGCGAGCGCCGCCGGCGAGGCCGCTCCGAGGCTGATCGCCGCGAGTGAGAGGCCGCAGGGCAGCAGACCGTTGACGAGGCCCAATCCGAAGCTCGCTGCAAGTCGCGGCAAGGCGCGCGTCGAGCGCAGCAAGTACGCGAGTGCGCGTTGCCACGGCGCGAACTTCCAACGGCTCGGCCACAGGGGTACGCCCAGCGAGCGCAAGGCGACGACGATCATCGTCGTACCGGCCGTCCACGCGAGCAGCGAGCGTGCTCCCGACAAGGACAGGCTCCCGTCGCCGTGCCGCGCAGCAGCGCTGACTCCGGCGAGCGCAGCGACGGTGATCAACGAGTAGGTCAACGCCTTGCCGACGACGTACAGCAGCGCGTGACTCCAGGCTGCGCGCGCGGATCCGCCGTTCCAATGCAACGACAGCGCGAAGGGGCCGCACATGCCGGCGCAGTGCAACGATCCTGCGAGCCCGAGCACCGCGAACGGAATCAGATCGGTGACGAGCGCCATGTCGGTCAGCTCGGCTCGCTCGCCGAGGCGCTGGAAGCAGACGCGGCGCCGTCCGCTTTCGTCGTAGCGACTTCGGTGGATGCGTCGGTCGTGTCGGGATAGCGCTGCGTGCGCGCCTCGCGCGTCAACGAGCCCATGCGCAGCGGAGTCGGACCGTCGTTCTTGGCCGTCGTCGCCTCACACGCGGCGATGCAGTCTCCGCACCGGATGCACAGCGAGAAACTGGTCATGCGCTCGCCGTACAACCCGCTGCCCTCGCGGTACGACGCTTCGGTCATCGCACGCGGCTTGAGGTCCATCGGGCAGCTCTTGTCGCAGGCCTTGCACTCGGTGCAGTGCTCGGGATGCTCGAAGTGAACGCCGTTGAACGTGTTGTGTCCGAGCAGCGCGAAGTACACGCCCGACGGGCACCAGCTCTTGCAGAAACCAAGGCCGATCTTGCGCACGAACCCATAGAAGCTGAGCACCATGCCCAGCAGGAATGCGGCCGAGAGTGAGATCGCGAGCGCAGAGCCGTGCGCGAACACGCGCCAGTCGACCCAGTAGCTGAAGGTGATGGCGGCGAGCACGCTGCAGGTCGTGAACAACACTGCGGCGCCGACGATGCGGTCGCGGCGCGTCTTCGCGCGGAAGCGCAGCCACTCGCCGAAGCGCGCGACGGCGCCGTAGGGACACACGAAGCCGCACAGGTAGCGCCCGAAGAACAGGCTGACGACGATGATCAGCAGGTTGACGGCGAGGAACGGAAAGGCGAAACGCCGTGCGACCTCGAGCAGGCTGTGTTCGCGCCCGAGGTAGACGTAGTGGCCGCCCCAGAAGTCGAAGCGGATCACGCCGAAGAGCGGCAGCGCGGCGATGACCGCCGTGAAGGCGATTGCGACGGCCCAGCGCCAGTGCGTGTAACGGTGCGCGTGGCCTCGCGCCTTGCCGATTCCGTAGACGACCTTCTCACGCACTTTTCCGAGCGGCATGGCAGCTCGCTCTCATCGGCGCGCAAAGGCGCGGCTGACGAGCGCGGAAGGTGACCTTAGGCCGGGCTGCGTAGACGCGCCGTAGGCCCGAGTTCGTACTCAGGCGCCCCACTCGTACGCACGACGCCCGCCGCCGGAGAGTCGCCGGCGTCGCTCGACGAGCGCACCAAGCGGCGCGAGTTCAGCACCGAGAACACGCTCGAGGCCACCATCGCCGAGGCGGCGAAGATCGGAGTGAGACGCCCGCACACGGCCAGGTAGAGACCGACGGTGTTGTAGAGGAAGGCCCAGGCCAAGTTGACGCGCGCCGCGAGAACGGCGGAGCGCGCCAAGGTGATCAGCTCGGGCAATACCGCGAGACCTGGGCGCAGCAAGTTCACTTGCGCCGCCGACAGGCTCGTCGCCGGACCTCCGGCCATCGAAATGCCGACGTCGGCCGCCGCCAACGCCGCCGCATCGTTGAGTCCGTCGCCGACGAAGGCCGTGCCCGAACCCGAACGTCGAACGCGCTCGACCTTGTCGGCCGGCGACAGGCGCGCTTCGACCGCAACGTCGAGTTCGAGCGACAAGGCGCGCGCAGGTCCCTCCGCGTCGCCGGTCAACACGGCGAGGCGAAAGCGCCGCGCTTTCAGCTCGCGCACGACACGCGCCGCTTCAGGTCGTACCGAGGCGCGCAACACCAACTGGGCGATGCGTCGCCCATCGCGCAGCAACGCGACGCGCGTCGCCGCGTCGTCGTCGGCGCAGACCGAGTCGCTGACCAGCGCCAGGGCGCGGCCGTCGACTTGACCTTCGACGCCGCTTCCCGGCAGCGCGCGAAAACCGACGACGGCCGGCAAAACGACCTGCGCGCGCGTCGCACTCCACGCGCGCCGCACACCGCGCGCGATCGGGTGTTCGCTCCCGACTTCGAGCGCGGCCGCGAGGCGCAGCGCGTCGTCGTTCTCGATGCCGTCGAGTTCGCGGATTTCGACGAGTTCCAACTCACCCGAGGTGAGCGTGCCGGTCTTGTCGAGCAAGACGATCTTGGTGCGCGCGAGCGCTTCCAAGGCCTCGCCACCGCGCACCAACACACCGCGCTTCCAGGCTGCACCCATCGCGCTCCAAAAGGCCAGCGGCGTCGCGATGCCGAGTGCGCATGGGCACGAGATCAGGACGACCGCCAGACCGTCGAGCAACGCCTTCTCGGCGCCGTCCGTGTTCCAACGCACCGCGACGGTTCCTGCTGCGAGCACCCACACGAACGGCATCAACGCGCCCGCGACCCGATCGGCGATGCGCACCCAGCGCGAGCGCTTGGCCAAGGCCTCTTCGAGCAAGCGCTCGATCTCGTCGCGCAGACGACTGCCGACGGCTGCCTCGCAACGCACGACCAAGCTCCCGTCGACCAGCGTGATCCCTGCGTGCGCGAAATCGCCGGAGGCGAGCCGCCGCGGTTGCGCTTCGCCGGTGAGCGCTGAAGTGTCCGCGAAGGACGTGCCGTCGACGACCGTGCCGTCGACCGGCACGATTTCGCCCGGGCGCACGCGCACGAGATCGCCGACGCGCAGGTCCTGCGCCGCAACGGCGTTCTCCGTCGCCAGTGCGCCGTCGAGACGCGCCACCGGCGCCTCACGTTCCGGCAAGATCCGGCGCAGTTCTTCAGTCGCGCGTTCGCGCGCGCGCACGTCGAGCCAGCGGCCGAGGCTGTACAGGAGCAGCACCATCGTCGCCGTGTCGAAATACACCTCGCCGCCGCCGCGAAACGTGTTCCAGACCGACACGCTCCAAGCGGCGACGGTGCCGGAGAGGATCAACGCTTCCGCCGACAGCCAACGACGCAATTGCACGACCGCGTCGGCCAAGGGCAAGCCGAGCAGCAGGATCACCGGAGTCGAAAAGGCGAGGGCGCCGAGTCGAAAGATGCCGGTCAGCGCTTGGGCGGTGTCGAGCCCGCCCTCGTCGTGCAGCATTCCGCTGTACAAAGACAGCGAGAAGACCATCACGCCCATGGCCAGGAACGCCGAGAGAACGACGCGTGCCAGCAGCCGATCGGTGCTCGCCGACAGGCCGCGATGGCTCAGACGGTGCGCCAGGTAGCAACCGCTGCAGCAGTAGGCTTCGCCGTCGCTCGAGCGTGCCGCGCGCAGATCGAGCGGGAGGCCGCAGTGCGTGCAACCCGCGTGATCGTCGCGCGCGGACATCGACTTACTTGGGCGCCTCGGCCTGGGCCGGCTGCACCGGTCCCTTTTCGAGGTAGTCGGGCAATTGGTACTCGAGCGAATACCAAGTGAAGAAAATCAAGAAGGCCAAATAGCCGATCAGCAGATACCAGGGCACGCCGCCGTGCCCGTACCCGGGATGGAACTGATCGCGATCGTGCGGTGTTTCCGGTTCGGTCACAGCGTCTCCTCCTCGAAAGACAGACCCTCGGCGCGCTCCTGAGCAGCGAAGCGCTCCAGCATTTCGTACTTGGCGCGCTCGACGTTCTTGAACTGGCCCGTGAGGAACGCCCACACGAGCAACAGGAAGAAGCCGATGGCGACGAACCCGTAGATGACGATCGGGTCGTAAGCGAAGCCGGCGAGTTCGTCCTTCTTGATCGTGCTGAGGAACTCGTGGAGCTTGAAGAAGAACATGCACCCGGCGATCAGACAGATCACCGTGAAGAACACGTGCACAGCGCGCCAGCCGGCGCGGCTTCCGCCGGACGGATGCGTGGGATTCGGGCTCACGGCGTGCTCCTCTCACCGACCGGAATGCCGGCGTTCACGGTGCCGAGCCACTGGATGTAGGCGATCAGCGCCATACCGTCGGCGTTCGGCACGCCCTTGTCGTCGAAGTAAATCGTGTACTGCGGCATCACCGAAGTCGGCGACACGCTCTTGGGGTTCAGGAAGTGCGCAATGTGCCAGTCGTTCGTACGCCGACCGCCTTCGCGCGCCAAGTCGGGACCGACGCGGCGCGTCCCCCACAAGTGCGGCTGATTCAGTGCGTTTTGATACTCCTGGGCATTCGAGGGCGGCCCCCAGCGCTCGCTCTCGTTCGACACGACGCGCACATACTGGCTGTGGCAGTGCCAGCACGCCTGGCCGACGTACACATCGCGACCGCGCTGCAACGCCACGGCGTAGCTCGCGGGCGTGACTTGGCCGTAGGAAGCCTCGAACGAGGCCGGAAACTTCTCGGCCAGTTCGATGAACTCGGCACTCGGCTTGGCGGCGAGTTGTTCGATCGTGCGGTAGTCCATCCCGTGGTAGCTGTAGAGCGACATCCACGGGAAGATCATCGACAGCAAGAACGCGACGGCGAAGCAGCCGACGCCCGCGACGAACACCAACGAATAAAAGCGTTCCATGTTTTCTCGTTCTCCGGGTTAGTCGGCCTGGGCCGCGATCACGTGCTGCTTTTCGTCGTACGCCGTGCCCTGCTTGGCGGTCATCCACATGTTGTAGAGGCCGCAGAAGAAGCCCACGACGATCATCGCGCCGGCGAACGAACGCACCCACCAAAAGGGTTCGCTCGCGCGCAGGATCAAGCTCCAGTCGTCGAGGTCGCGCTGCATGAATCCGTGGACCACGCCCGCGACGAGCAAGTCGAGGAACATGATCATCACGCCGACGGTCGACAGCCAGAAGTGCCATGAGCGCAGGCCGTTCGAGTACCAGTTGCGCTTGACGATGCGCGGCCACAGCCAGTCGATCACGCCGAACAGCCAGAACGTGAACACGCCGTACATGATCAAGTGCGCGTGGCCGACGACCCAGTCGGTGAAGTGGATGATCTTCTGGAACAGCCACGTCACCTGGAACGCGCATTGGAAGCACGTGATGAAGTACATGATCGCGCCGGCATAGAACCAGCGAATCGCAAAGCTGGTGCGCAAGGCACTCCACTTGCCGCGCAGCGTCATGAAGAAGTTCACGACCACCGTGGTGACCACGACCTCGATGGCGATCGTCGTCGTGATGGCGCCGAATTCGACGTAGTCGGGAATCGGCGAGATCAAGAAGTGGTGCACGCCGCCCAGCGGGTAGAAGAAAGCCAAGGCCCAAAAGCCGATGACCGAAAGCGAGTGGCTCCAAATCGGCTTCTTCAGGATCAGCGGCACGAAGAAGTACATCAGACCCCAGCCCATCGGCGTCACGTACAAGCCGACCAGGTCGTGGATGAACAAACCCGTGGTCGCCGCACCGGAAGCACCCGGCAGCACCCATTCCGGGATGATGTTGCCCATCAAGTACGTCAGCGCGAGCCAGACCAGTCCTGCGGTGAAGTACCACAGCGTCACGTAGAACTTCTGATCGCGCGCCTTGAAGATCGGCACCATGAATTGAACGATCACGAGCACGGCGCCGACGACGATCAACAGGTCGACCGGCACGTAATTGAGCTCGAACGTGCCCGGTCGGAAGCCGGTCGGCGTCTCGCCCCATTCGATCGCTTGGGCCTTGTCGGTGAGATACCCGACGACGCACAACACGAGGATCAATTGCCACACCCAGAAGATCAGTTCGCCGAGCTTGTCGCTCGCGACCTTCTTGCCGGTCAAACGCGGCACGACGTAATACAGCATCCCCGTGAAGCCGTTCACGAGCCAGCCGTAGGCGGCCATGTTCGTGTGGATGAGTCGCAGGTGACCCGGCGTGAGCATCCAGTTGCCCGACATCGGGTAATAGCCGAGGAACTGCAAACTGTAGAGGAAGCCGGCGATCATGCTGACCGACAGCGCGATCGCGCCGGCCAGCAAATGCAGCTTGATCAATCGATAGCTGACGATGGGCTCGCCGTGGTCGGCACCCAGGATGGTGGTGGCGCTCACGTCATGAGCCCTTCTTGGAAAGCGACTGAACGAAGTGAACGAGGTCCCAAATTTCCTGCGGTGCCAAGGCGCCGCTGAACGAGCCCATCGGCGAACCCTTGATGCCTGCGGAAATCGTGCGGTACAGGTCAGCGCCTTCGGCTCCCGCCCGGAACATCCCGAGCGTCAAGTCGCGCGGCCGCAGCGGATAGCCCCAGTCGTCCTTGTAATCGCCCGCCGTCGGTCCGTCGCCGCGCCCACCGGCTCCGTGGCATGAGAAGCAGCTGCCTTTGCTCGAGTCGTTGAACAGCGCGCGGCCGTGCTCAACCGATGCCGCGTTGCGATCGGTCTCGAGCGCACCGGGATAGATCGAGCGCAGATTCTCGGGATTCCAGCGCTTGTTGACGATCTGCGCGTACTCCGCCGCGTCCGGCAGCTCTTCGTTCTCGTAGGCGTCGTCGAGCATGGCTTGCTCGAACTCGCCGCGCAGGCCGAGCCAGCGCACGTACTCGACGAGGTCGAGGCGCTTCTCTTCGCTGAGCAGTCGAAACTCGGGCATCGCCGAACCGGCGAGTCCGCGCGTGATGGTCTGGAACAGGTCGCGGCGCTGCGGGCGCGCACCAGCTTCCGTGCTCGTGAACTTGAACAGCCCCTTGCGGAAGTTGCGCGGACGCGGATTCAGGTAGCGCGCAGCCGGGCCGCCGCCGTCGCCGTTCACACCGTGGCAACCGATGCAGTGGAGCACGTACTCCTCCTGTCCGTTGACCAGCCGGGCGATGTCGATGACGCCGTCCGCGCGCAGCGGGTACTTCGCGCCGGTCTTCGCGACCTCGAGCGGATTGCGCTGTCCGAAATACTCGTCGGACGCCTTCGCGATCGCCGCGGCCAACCCGGTGCCGTGGGCCGCCTCGTAATTGGCGACGTCTTCGGCGAACGGAATGTCCTTGTCCTTGTCGCGCGCCCAGTCGCCCGCTTCGGAGCCGATGTTGTCGCGCGTCCTCAGGAACGGCGCGCAAAACAGCACGATGGCGATCAGCCACAACAGGCCCCCGAAGGCGGCACTGCCCGCCGTCGATCGACGTTTGGGGCTGGTAATCCAATTCCGCAGGCGTATGCGCATGACTTTCCTCGGTGTTCGAACGGACAGACCGAACAAGCGCGGCGAAGCCTAAGCACAGTGGCGCGCGAGGGCCGAAGGGCCGTCCTTCGTACTCGGGAGCAGACCTTGTGCGTAGAAGTGGCGCAGCCTGTGGCGCACGCGCTCACACGACGCGCAACTCGACCTCGAGGCGTTCGAGGAAGTACCCGACGTCCGTCACCAGTCCGATCGCGTGCAGCGTGCCGCGGTTGGAGAGCTTCACCGGCAGTGCTTCGGTCATGTCGACGCACACGGTACGGACACTGGCGGGCAGCAAATTGCCGACGGCGATCGAATGCAGCGCGGTCGCGAGCATCAGGCACATGCCCGCACCCTCGAGCGCTGCCGCGTAGCGCATCTGCGCTTCGAGCGTGTCCGTGACCACGTCGCGCAGCGGCCCGTCGTCGCGGATCGACCCGGCCAGGACATAGGGCACTCCCTTGCGCACAACCTCGTACATCACGCCGCCGCGGATCGCACCGCTCTCGACGGCCGCGCGAATGCCGCCGAGGCGGTTGACCGTATTGATCGCAAACAAGTGATTGCGACTGCCGCCTTCGACCGCGCGCCCGCTCAATTGGCACACGCCCAGACTCGTATGCAGCAAGGCCTTTTCGAGGTCGTGCACGGCAAAGGCGTTGCCCGAGAGCACGACGTCGATCCAACCGTCGCGGACGAGCCGCGCGAGCGCTCCGTCGCCGCCGGAGTGCACGACCGCCGGACCGGGGACGACGACGATGCGCTCGCCGCGCGCGCGCGTCGCACGCATCTCGCGCGCCGTGCCCGCGATCGCGATGCCCTTGTTGATCTCCGCGCTGACGTCGTTCGACATGAACCCGAACAGCGACACTTCGCGACTGCGCTCGGGAGGCCGCACGCGAATTCCCGGTCCACGCAGCACGACTGCCTCACCGGCACGCACGAGGCGTTGCTTGACGCAGCACGGTTCTCCAGCGCGCACGACCAGCGCGCAGTCCATCTTCTGCGAGCGCGCCTCGGTCCACTTGCCGTCGAAGCGCACAAAGGTCGCGAAGTTCGTCGTCGAATAGAACTCGTCCGGCAGGATGCCGTCGGCCTCGGCGGGAGCGCAGCTCGCGTCCGCTACGCGCGCGGACGCGCCGAGATACGCGAGCCCCTCGAGGATGCGGTCGAGCACGTGCGGATCGCGCGCCTTGACGAGCAAGCGTGCGAACGAGACGTCGGCGTTGGTGGCTCCGATGCGCGCTTCGAGCACCTCGAACTCGCCGCCGCCTTCGACGATGCGCGCGAAGGTGCGCCGCAGGATGTCGGAATCGATCAAGTGACCTTCGAGCGTGACCGTCTCATGCACCATCGTCGCGACTCCTCGGTTTCGGCGCGGATCATAGCGGCGCGACGCGCGCTATCGTCTCGTCACGATGGCCGCCAAAAAGCAGAACGTGAAGCAAACGGCGCGACGCGCCAAGGTCGTCGAAGTGAGCGACGCGAGCGACGAGCTCGAAGGTTCCGCGCCGTCGCCTGCGACGCCGCCGACGAAACGTGCGCGCGGCAAGGCTCCGGTCGATCTCGCCGCTGCGCTGGTCCACGCCTACGCGACGAACGAGCGCATCCATCAATACTTGCTCGAACACCTCGATCCGAGCGCCTGGAGCGCGATCGCGCCGGTCGGCAAGGGTCGCACGATCCGGCGCATCGTCGCGCACTTGCACAACGTGCGGCATCTGTGGCTGTCGACGACCGAGCGCGAAGTACCTGCGCCGCCGAAGGTCGACGCGGAGACGTTGACCCTCGAAGAAGCGCGCCTCGCACTGCACGCGAGCGGCACCGCGATGACGACGTTGCTGCGCAAAGCGCTCGACGGCGGCGGTCACCTCAAGGACTTCAAACCCGACGTCGTCGCCTTCGCCGCCTACGCGATTTCGCACGAAGCGCACCATCGCGGACAGATTTGCCTGCTGGCGCGCATGCTCGGCAAGCCCTTGTCGCAAGCGGCAGGCTACGGGTTGTGGGAATGGCGCAAGCGCGCGGAAGAGCTCGACTGAGCGCCGCGCTCAGCGTTGCCACGGCCAATCGACTTGGACCTTGCGCTGCCATTCGGCGACGAGCGCGGGATCGCCGTCGAACAGCGCGCGCTCATCAGCGCCTGCCGGCAAGGAGTAGGCGCGCTTGAGCCGCTCGAACATCTGCACACGCAACGCGCGCGACGGCGCGTAGCGGAACAGGTGCCACAGCGAAACACTCGCGACGTCGCGAATGTCGGCTGCGAGCACGATCGCAACGTCGCTTGCATCGGGATCGGCGGCGCACTCCAGAGCGCGCACCGCAGCCTTGAACTCGCTCGGCGCATCGACGAGCACCGGCGTCGTCGCACCGCCTTCGATCGTCGCGCTGCATTCCGCATGCGCGGGCACGGTCACGCGGCGCCCATGCGCTTCGAAGGCGACGCGACCCATCGTCACGACGACGTGCGTGCGGCCGGCCTCATCGACGCTGAGGTCGTACTCGCAGCCCAGGTCGATCGACAATCCGGCCGGCGTGCCGATCTGAAACAGCTCGGGCCGCGCATAAATCGTCGCGTGCAGCGCGCCGCGGTCGAGGAACAGCATGTGGAGCTCGTCGCCCGGATCGACGATGCGCAGGTTCGAGCCCGGTGCGACGCGCACATCGCCCAACTCCGCGATGTGCAAGAGCGCCTGCTCGGACGCGCTCGTTTCGACGCGCTCTCCGGCGTGCGCACGCGTCATGCCGGCCAACCCGTCGACGTCGTAGCCGGCGCGCGCGCGCCAAGCCGCCCACGAGAACCACGACGCCGTGGCGAACACGAGCAAAGCCGCTGCAAGCGCGACCGTGCCCGCGCGTCTCCACCTGGAGCGCGGCGCGAATTCGCGCATCGGCGCCGTGAACGCGAAGTCGTTCGCGCCCGTCGTGCCGCGATAGCGATAACGACCGAGCAACGCCTCGAGCCGCGCTGTTTCGTCGTCACGTTGCGCGCCCTGGTCCCACAGGTAGCGATCGTCCGGAGCGTCGCTCATCGTTCGCCTCCGCGCGCGTCGAGCTGTTCGCGCAACAGCTTCATTCCGCGGCACAAATTGACGCGCACCGAGCCGGGCGTCAGTCCGGTGCGCTGCGCGATTTCCGGTCCGCTCAGACCTTCGACGAGCCGCAGCACGAGCGTTTCGCGATAGGCCTGGGGCAATCCGCGCACGGCGCTCAAGGCCCGCGCTGCTTCTTCGTGATCGTCATCGCAGCGCGTCGTGTCGCGCGGCTCGTCGACGAGCTGCGCCTCCGGCCTGCGTCGCTTGTGATCGTCGCGCGCGAGATTGCGGGCGATCGTGCACAGCCACGCACCGAAGCGGCGGGGCTCGTCGAGACGCGCGATGTTCTCGAGCGCGGCGACGAACACGTCGTGGACGAGGTCGTTGATCTCGGTCGCGCGCGCGTGCGCGAGCAGCACGCCGTGGACCATCGGCGCGTAGGCCTCGTACAAGCGCGAGAAGGCCTCGCGATCACCGTGCTGCGCCGACGCGATCCAGTGCATTTCGCGCGCGGCCGGCGGCACGACCTCGTCACCGGCGCGAGGCTCGACGCGCTCGCTCACGACGCGTGCTC
This sequence comes from uncultured Planctomycetaceae bacterium, assembly GCA_964358875.1. GTDB lineage: Bacteria > Planctomycetota > UBA1135 > UBA1135 > CAYHRR01. The sequence continues at coordinate 12,453 of CAYHRR010000068.1, forward strand.
CA
>CAYHRR010000069.1:0-12408 GCA_964358875.1 uncultured Planctomycetaceae bacterium
GCGCGCCACGAAGAGATCCGCGGGCCGGTCGTACACGACGCTCGAAGACGCGGCCTGCAGCAGCACTCCGTTGTTCATCACCACCACGCGGTCGGCGAGGCGCAGGGCCTCGTCTTGGTCGTGCGTCACGTAGATGGTCGCCACGCCGTGTTCGAGCTGGCGCGCGCGAATGAACTCGCACAACGCACCGCGTCGCGAGGCGTCGAGCGCGCCGAGCGGCTCGTCCATCAACCACACCGCCGGCTTGCGGATCATCGCGCGAGCGAGCGCAACTCGTTGCTGGTCGCCGCCCGAAAGTTGGCGCGGCCGGCGCGCGAGCATCTCGAGCAAGCCGAGTTCGCGTGCCACGCCTTCGACGCGCGCCGCGCGCTCGGCTTTCGCGACGCCCGAGCACTCCAACGGAAAGGCGATGTTCTCGGCAACGCTGAGGTGCGGATAGAGCGCGTAGAACTGAAAGACCATGCCGACATCGCGCTGCGACGGTGGCAACTTCGTCACGTCGACGCCGTCGATCGAGATGCGACCGCCGCTCGGTTGCTCCAGGCCGGCGACCATGCGCAGCGTCGTGGTCTTGCCGCACCCCGAAGGTCCGAGCAACACGACGAACTCGCCGCGCTCGATCTCCAACGTGAGGCCGCGCACGGCGCGCGTGCCGTCGGGCCAGGACTTCGCGAGCCCGTCGAGCTCGACGAAACTCACGCCGCCTCCCGGTGTCGATGCACGACGACGATGTGGAGCAGCGTGAAAGCCGCCGTCACGAAAAAGCCCGCGCGCAGACCGCCCGTCCACCAGGGCTGCAGCATCAGCGCCGCTCCGCAGGTCATGCCGAGCAACGCCGCGTGCTCAGCGCGCTGCAGCGGCGCCCTCGCGCTCATTGCTTCACCGTCCCGAAGGTCATGCCGCGCAGCAGGTTTTTGCGCAGCAGCACCGTGAACGCGACGATCGGACTCACGAAGAGCAGTGCACCCGCCGCGATCTGCGGCCAGGGCATGCCTTCGATGTTGCCCTGCAGTCCGGCGAAGTACGCCGGCAACGTGACCGCGCCCGAACTGTTGAGCGTCATCGCGAAGCCGTACTCGTTCCACGCCGAAATCAGGCAGAACACCGCGGTCACCGACATGCCCATGCGCGCTTCGGGCAACACGACGCGGAAGAAGGCCTGCGTGCGCGAATAGCCGTCGACGAGCGCCGCCTCTTCGAAGGCGCGCGGGATCTCGTCGAGGAAGCCCTTCATCAGCCACACCGACAACGACAGGTTGAACACCGTGTAGAGCAACACGAGTCCGAGGTGCGTGCCCTGCAAGTCGAGACGGCGGTACATGATCAGCACCGGCACGACGACGGCGAGCGGTGGAAGGAAGCGCGTCGAGAGGATGAAGAAGAGCCAGTCCTTCGAACCCGCGATGCGAAAGCGGCTGAAGCCGTAGGCGCAACACGTGCCGAGCGCCACCGAGGCGAGCGTCGACAACACGCCGATCCACAGGCTGCTCGCGAGGTGATGCCAGAAACTGTGCTGCGCGCCGACGTGGACGCTCGACAGCGAGCGGTAGGCGTCGAGATTTGCGGCAAAAAGCGGCGAGCTCTCGTTCGCCGAAGCGCTCGCCGCCGGAATCCACTTCGCATGCCGACTGATCGCGTCGTCGCGGTGCTTCAGCGAGGACAGCACCATCCACGCGAGCGGCAAGGTCGCCACGGCCAAGTACAGGCCGACGAGCAACAGCTTGAGCGCTTTCACGCTTCGACTCCGCGCTGCGTGCGGTCGATGTAGCGCGTGAACACCGTCGCGAGCGCGAGCACCAGGATCAGCACGGTGCATGCGAACGCGCTGCCGAGTCCGACCTTCTGATCGCGAAAGACGACTTGGTAGAGCAGCGTCGACAAGGTCTGCGTCGCGGCATCGTTGGGCCCGCTGACCGCCATCACGAGGTCGAACTGCTTGAGCGCGTCGGTCGCGCGGAACAACACCGCGAGCCCGAGCACCGGCGCGCACATCGGAAGCGTGATGCGCGTGAATTGCTTCCAACGGTTCGCGCGATCGATCTCCGCCGCCTCGCGCACCGCCGGAGGAATCGCACTGAGTCCGGCGAGCGCGATCAACATCATGAACGGCGTCCACATCCAAATGTCGATCAGCAGGATCGACCAGAATTTCCAGGCGCGATCGGTGAGCCACTGCGGCTCGGACAGCCCAAGCGCGCCGAGTGCTTGATTGAGCACTCCGTAGTTGCCGTTGAGGATCAAGCTCCAGTACAGCCCCATCACCGCCGGCGAGAGCATCATCGGAACGAGCAACGTCGTCAGCACGATTTGCTTGCCGCGAAAGGGCCGATCGAGCGCGAGCGCGAGCGAAAACCCGAGCAACAGCTCGGCCGAAACCGCGCACACGACGAACAACGCCGTGCGCCGCAACGCGCCGGCGAACAACGGATCGGCGAACACGCGCGCATAGTTCGCGCCGCCGATCCAGTGCCGCGTGTCGCCGACGAGCTCGGCGTCGGTGAACGACAACACGACGTTGTAGACGAGCGGAAAGACGTTGAACGCGACAAGCAACAGCAGCGTCGGTGCGACGAGCGACCACTTGAGCTGCCGCCCGTCGAGAACCCGTCGGACCTTGCTCATCACCCTCGTTCCGCTGCGCCGCGCTGCGGGCGAGTTACAGCAGCCCCGCTTCTTTGAGGATGCGTTCCTTCTCCAGGGCGAGCGCCTTCATCGCCTCCGCCGTCGGCGTCTCGCCGTCGATGGCCATGCCGACGTAGCGCTGCGTCACGGTCAGCAGCTCGTTGAAGACCGGCACGTTCCAAAAGTCGCGCATGGTGTCGACGGAGTCGGCGAACGGCGCGTTGTAGGGCGTTTTCGCGCGAAACGCGGCGCTGGCAAGGATCTCGGAGTTCGCCGTGAAGCCCGCGGGTTTGGTGATCCACTGCTCCTGCGTCTCGCGCTTCAGGAACCACGCGATGAAGCGCTTCGCGAGCTCCTGCTGCGCAGCCGAGATCTTTGTCGAGATCGACATGCCCTGTCCGCCGAGCGAAGCGACGCGACCGTGCGGACCGGCAGGCACGACAGCAAAGCCGACCTTGTCGCCGAACTTCTCCTGCACGCTGGGAAAGAACGCGAAGTAGTTGAGCATCATCGCGGTCGAGCCGTTCGTGTACGCCTCGAGCACTTGGCCATAGTCAAGCCGCTCGCAACCGTTCGGCCCGAGCTTCATCAACGAGCGGAAGAACTCGAGCGCGTCGATCGTGCCTTGCGTGTCGAGGTAGCCGACGACTTTGTTCGACGCGTCGTCGTGCCACTTGCCGCCGAAGGCCCACAGCAAGTTCTGCACGCCCATCGTCAGGCCGTCGTAGGCACGGTCGCTCGGAATCGCGCAGCCGAAGCGCTTTTCGTTCGGCCGTTGGAAGAACGCGGCGACATCGCGGAACTCGTCCCACGTCTGCGGCACCGCGAGTTCGCGCCCGTACTTCGCCTTGAACGCCGCGCGTTCGTTCGCGTCTTCGAACCAGTCCTTGCGATAGGCGAGTCCGACCGCGTCGGTCTCACACGGCGCCGCAAACCATTTGCCGCTGCCTTCGGGGTACTCGCACAAATACTTCGCCGCGCGCGGATGAATCGACTTCAAGTCGACGACCGTCGGCAGCCAATCGGTGAGCTCGACGTACAAGCCCTTCGTCGCGCCGCGACCGATCCACTGACTGTCGCCGATGACGATGTCGAAGCTCGTCTTCGAGGCGCCGAACTCGAGGAACACCTTCTCCTGGTAGGACGACAGCGGGATCTGCTGCACGTTGACCGCGATGCCGGTCTCTTTCTCGAACTCCTTGCCGAGTTCGGCGAGCCCCGTCGCCGGCGCCCACTGGAACCACCACACGTTGAGCGCGGGTGTGGCGGACGAGGAAGCTGCGGGCGAAATGCTGTCCGTGCCCTCGTTGCCGCACGCTGCGGCGAGCGCGAGGAACAGCGGAGCGACGCGCGAAAGCAAAGTGATCGTCTTCATGGTTCCTCGGTTCATCGATGAGTCGGCGCGCTCGCGCGCATCAGCTCGAGCAGCTTTGCCGCGCACGCTTCGGCGAAGGCTGCGTCGTTGATGTGAAGGTCGAGTGCGACGAGCGGCACGGCGCCGCGCGTCTCGTTCAGGCCTGCGAGCAACGCCATGCGCGCCGCGGGATCGTCGAAGGGTTGACCAGCACGGTCGATCGCGGAAATGCCGCGCAATGGAAAGAACACGACGGCGGCGCCGCGCGCGGCCGCGAGCTTCGCGCCGATGTCGCGGCCAAGCGTCGCGCACTCCTCGGCCGTCGTGCGCATCAGCGTCACGCTCGCGTTGTGCTTGTAGAGCGTGCGACCGCGAAAGCGCTCGGGCACCGTTTCGACGCCGTGGAAATTGACCATGTCGAGCGCGCCGACGGACACGACTTGCGGAACGCCGCAGCGCGCGGCCGCCGTCAATCGATCCGGGCCCGCGCTCAACACACCGCCGACGAGTTCGTCGGCGAGCTCCGTCGTCGTGAGGTCGAGCACGCCGGCGAGCACGCCGCTCTCCGCGAGCGCTTCGAGCGTGCGCCCGCCGCTGCCCGTCGCGTGGAACACGAGCACTTCGTAGCCCGCTTCCTCGAGCACGGCGCGCGCGCGTTCGACGCACGGCGTCGTCACGCCGAACATGCTCGCGGCGACGAGCGGACGATCCGCGCCGACGACGATCGGCGCGCCGCCGCGCACCATGCCCGCCATCGCTTGCGCTGCGCGCGTCAACACGACGCGACTGATGCGATTGAGGCCGGCGATGTCGACGATCGAGTTGAGCATCAGCACGTCCTTGCAGCCGACGTAGTGCGCGACTTGGCCGGACGCGAGCGTGCTAACCATCAACTTCGGAACGCCGATCGGCAGCGCGCGCATCGCCGCCGTGCCGATCGTCGTGCCGGCGCCGCCGCCGAGTCCGAGCACGCCGTCGACATCGCCGCGTGCGAAGGCCGCTCGCACGAGCACTTCGGCACCGCGCGCCGCCGCGCTGACCGCTTCACCACGGTCGTTGCGCGCGCGCTGTGCTTCGAGCGTTGTTCCCGCCGCGCGAAAGACGTCGTCGCGCGTGAATTCCGCGCCGCAGCGCGCAGCGCCGAGGCAACCCGTATCGACGAGCGTCGTCGCGACGCCCGCGCGCGCGAGCTCGTCACGCACGAAGCACGCTTCGTCGCCCTTGGTGTCGAGTGTCGCGAGCAAATACACGCTCATGGATCGGCGCGGATTCTAGTGATGCCGACTGTGCTTTCACGACAGCCAAAGCCGCTGAGTGTTGCGAAGCGCGTGCTCGGCTCGACGATTCGCGCGAGTCCGACGCACGGCGGCCGAGAGAGATGTGTCTCCCATGCGCTGCTCGAGCGTGTGTCGCTTCGCGCCCAAATCGCGCGCTGCGCGTGGCTCGCCGGCGCAGGCGCGGATACCCGCCGCCGCTTCGATTGCGAAGGTCGCAGGCCGAGTGCGCGTCCGATGCGATGGCGAGAACTACCGAGTGCCTCGCTGTTCTGCATAAGCGGCGCGTTCGCCGCGAACCGCACGCGTCACTCGCTGAGGTCGAGTCCGAACTTGCGCAGCAACTCGAAGCCACCGCAGGCTTCGGCGACGAGCAAGTGCAACTGCGCGGAGTCGTCGATCGCGACGCGCTTCAGCGCAAAGCGCTCCGTCGCGCGTCGATTGACGCCGGCGTGCATCGTCACGGCGCAACGGAAGCCGCTCGCCTTGGCCGCCTCGATCGAGTGCGCGTCGAAATCCCAACGCCTCCCCCACGGATAGGCGAAGGTCGGAAGCGCTCGCCCGAGTTCGCGGCGCATCGACGCGGCTCCGCCTTCGATCTCGCGCGCCTGAACCTCGGGTGTGAGCTTCGCGAGGATGTGGTGGTTCACAGTGTGGCCGCCGAGCTCGACGCCGCCCGCCTGCAACGCACGCGCTTCGTCCCAAGTCATGTACAGCAGGTCGGTGAAGGCGCGTTCGTCGCCGCCGAAGTCCGCAAAGAGCGCGTCGATCACGCGGTCGCGCTCGAGCGGATCGCACTCGTACTTCAGGATGCGCTTGAGGTGATAGAGCGGTTCGAGTCGACCCTCGGCGACGATTTGATTGAGCGTGTGGAACAAATCGAGGTCGCGTGCGTGCTTCTCCCAACGCGCCATCAAGTCGCTCGGGCTCGTGCACGCGAGGATCCAGAAGTACTTGTGCGACCAGTTGACCTTGCGTTCGTCGAGCGGCCGCGTTTCCAAGAACACCGTCGCGCCGACACCGAGTCGCTTCAAGAGCGGCGCGAGCACGCGCGCGTTGTCGCGGTAGCCGTCGTCGAAGGAAAGCGCGAGCATCGAGCGGCCGCCGCCGGACGGCGCGTCGAGCCGTTCGACGCCCGCGCCGATCGTGACGACGTCGTAGCGCGCTTGGAACCAACGCGTGAACTGTTCGAGCTTGCGCTCGGAGATCGACATCTCCGGCGGCAAGTGCGCACCGGCCGGCCAAGCGCCGCTCATCGGACTGACGCAATGGCCGCCGAGAATCGTCAGCCGCCGCGGCATCAGCTTGTTCACGAGCGCGTGCAACCCGCTGTGGAACAGGACCCGCGCGTAGGCCTGGCGCAGCTTCAGTTTGAGTCGGTGCTTGGCGGACATGCGAGGCGCGACTTTAGCAACGTGCGCGGCGGCGATCGCGCCGAGCACTGCTGCTCAGCCCATCGTTTCGTCGTCGCGGTCCGCATCGGTGAAGTACCACTTCGAAGTGTCGCGCGCGGCCGCGACGAGCGCGTGCTCGGGCTGCAACGCGTGCAAGATCACGCTGAGGCGACTCTCGCTCTTCGGCGCCAAGAAACCGGCCTCGCGAAGCACGACGCTCCACCACGAACGATCGAGCGCCGTCGCTTCGACGACTGAAGCGCCCTCCCGCTCGAGTTCGAGCAGGCCCTCGCCGAGCGCTGCGTGCAGCGCGCGTTGATCGCGACCGAGCACGTCGACCAGATAGCCGACGCCCGCGCCCTTGCGTGGAAGCTGGAGCACGACGTAGCCGGCGAGTTCCGTGCCTTCGTACACGCCGATTGCGCGATGCAACTTCGACGGCGCGCGCAGGAAGCGCCAATTCAAGAACGCGGCGTCGCGGCGCAGCATGAACGCGAAATCGCGTTCGACAAGCCGCGAGAGTGCGTCGACCTCGCCGTCGAAACGCTCGATGAGCGCGCGACGAAAGGCGCTGCGAGCTGCGTCGAGTTTTGCGCGTCCATGTGCGCACCTGCGCACGTCGAACGGCATGAGCCACGCGCGCCAACGTCCGTCGCGCGCGCGCGCCCCGCGCGCTACGGCGTCGCTCTTCAACAGGAACTTCCACGGCCGCACGCTCCCGATCTCCTCCCAGCCGAGTTCGAGGAAAATGTGCGCCGACTTGGAATTCGGCAACCCGAAGGCGAGCGCCCAACCGCGACGCTTCGCTTCTTCCATCACCGCGCGATCGAGGCGCGAGAAGAAGCCGCGCTTGCGCCAATCGGGATGCGTCATCACGTCGCCGGTCTCGCCGACGATGCCGGCCGTCGACTCGTCGCCGCCGACGATCGCGCGGCGCGGCGAACAGGCGTAGCCCGAGATCGCGCTCCCGCCCGGCGGCCGCGCGACGAAGCTGATCGACTCGCCGACCGGATTCGTGTCGTAGCGCCACTCGAGCCCGCGCGGCGGCAGCGGCTTCTTGAAGCACTGCGCGAAGAGTCGTTCCTGCTCCGCGCGATCCGCGCGCGAACACGCGGCGACGACGATGTCCTCGTCGCGCACGCGCTTGGGATCCGGCCCGCTCATCGCCCCACTCATCGAGCGGGAGAGGATCGGAGATTAGCGGCCTCCGATCCACAGCGAGTTCACGCGCTTTGTTGCTTCTTCGCCTCTTCCATGACGCGCGTGTGCACGTCGGCGCTCTTCGGCGGCGGCACGAGCCCGAGCGCGCGGCCCAGGCGCTTGCGACCGAACTGCGGATTCTCGAGGTAGTACATCGTGCGCTCCATGAAGCGCCGCGCGCGCTGGTTGTAGCCGTAGTACCAGCGCTCGTAGCTGCGGACCATGTTCTTGCGCAGCTCCTCGAGCTCGACCTGATCGAAGTGTTCGTGCACGTAGGCCGAGCGGTTCGACGAGACGTAGTTCTCGCGCAGGTCCGCGACGTCGATCGAGGCCTGGTAGTTGTCCCAGGACTCGGTGCCGATCAGCGGATTGAACACGCTGACGCGCACCAAGTCGGGGCCGGCGAGACGCAGCACCTTCTCGGTCTCTTGGATGTCGCTGGGCGTTTCGCCCGGGCTGCCGACGATCAGGTACACCTTGGCCCAAATCCCGGCGCGGCGCGTCATGCGCGCGGCCTCGACGATTTGCTCGGGCGTCAGGTCCTTCTTCAACACGTCGAGCATGCGCTGCGAGCCGGATTCCCAGCCGTAATAGATGCGCCGGCAACCCGCGCGGTGCATGTGCTTGAGCAGCGGATAATCGACGCAGTCGGCGCGCGTGTTGGCGATCCACTCGAACTTCAGACCGCGGCGCAGGATCTCGTCGCACATCTCGTGGATGCGCTTGCGGCGCAGCGTGAGGATCTCGTCGACGAACAGCACCACGCCGGGGTTGTAGACCTTCACGATCTGCTCGAGCTCGTCGACGATCATCTGCGTCGAACGCACGCGGAAGCCGCGGCCGGTGAGCTCCTTCTGGCAGAAGATGCACTTGAAGGGGCAACCGCGCGTCGTGAAGATGTAGGCGAGCTTCTCGGGGTTGTGCTTGAAGTAGCTCTCCATCGGCAACAGATGGCGCGCCGGCAGCGGCAGCAGGTCGAGCTTCTTGATCAGGGGCGGCGCCGCGTTGTCGACCCACACTTGGCCGCCACGCACTCCGGCGAGACCGGCGACCTGCGAGAGCGCCTTGTCGTCGTTGCCTTCGAGCGCCTTCAAAAACTCCGGCAAGGTCTCTTCCGCCTCGCCCTTCAACACGTAATCGAAGTGCCCGCTGTCGAGGAAGATGCCTTGGTCGACCGAGGCGTGCGGCCCGCCCATCACCGTGATCTTGCCCTTCTCCTTGGCGTACTTGGCCCAGGCGATGGCGCGGCGGATGTTCGGCGTCAGCGCGCCGAAGCCGATCACGTCGTTGCGCTCGATCGCCGCGCGCATGTACTGGTCGTTGACGATGCGCTCGTCGAGCAGCTCGACCGGCAGCTGCTCCTTCTCCAGGCAGGCGCCCAGGTAGGCAATGCCCAGGATCATCGCCAGGGGATCTTCCTGGACGTGGGGTTTGACGTAGGTGATCAGCGTCTTGCGCATCGCGGTGTCGGCTCTCAGTAGGCGCGGAACAGGTTCAGAACATTACCGCGCACGGAAGGTTGGCGCAACGCGGGCAGGCCAAAGAGCTTGAGTCGCTCGATCAAGCTCGCGTCAAGGTGCGCCGGCGCTAGTTCGGCTGCGGCGAGCCCGGGTCTTGGGCCGCATTGCCCGAAAGCGGCGCCGCGCCGTCGGGAGTGCGCCCGACCTGCGCCAGCGCGAGCTCGTACTCGGCCAAGAACTCGGCGGTGAGGCGCTCGATCGTGAAGCGCTCGAGGAAGCGCTCGCGGCCGGCGCGGCCCAGGCGTTGCGCCAGTTCGGGGTCGCGCAGCAGAACGGCGATGCGCTCGGAAAGTTCTTCGGTGTGGAAGGGATTGGCGAGCGCGCCCGTCACGCCGTCGTCGACGACCTCCGGACTCCCGCCGAAAACGGTCGCGACCACCGGCTTCGAAAACTCCATCGCCTCGAGATTGACCAAGCCGAAGGTGTCGAAGCAGATCGAGGGCGTGACGAACACGTCGGTCGCCGAGTAAGCGCAGGCGAGCTCGTCGCCGTCGAGCCAGCCGGTCGGCACGATGCGGCGCGCGATGCCGAGCGCGTGCGCGTGCGCGGCGAATTCACGGTCATAGACCTCGCGATGGCCCATCACGATCAAGCGCGCGTCGGGAAACTCCGCGGCGAGCACGGCGAGCGCGCGGAACAACTGCAACACGCCCTTCTGCTCGTGCAAGCGGCCGGCGATCGCGATCACGCGCGCACCGCTGAGTCCGAAGCGCTCGCGAAACCGCTCGACGGCGGCATGGTCGGGCAACGTCGCCTTCGGCTTCAACGCGTTGTGGATCACGCGATCGACGCGCAGTCCGTTGGCGCGCAGTGCAACGGCCAACTCCTCGGAGACGGCTGTGACGCGCTGGACATCGCGCTCGAGCACACGCCGGATCGCGCGGTTGCGTCCGGGGCGATAGCGAAAGCGCTGGCACGGCACGCACTTCTGCCATGCGGCCGTGTAGTCGCGCAATTCACCGCCGTGCTCCGCGCCGCCGTGGAAACAGGTGAGCTTCTGGTAGCAGAAGGTCATCACGTCGTGCGCCGTGAAGACGACCGCCGCTCCGGCGCGCCGCGCCGCGCGCAAGGCTGCATACGACAGGTGTGTGTGGATCAGATGGCTGTGGACGACGTCGGGCTTCCACGAAGCGAGCACGCGCTGGAACGGCTCGCGAACGCGCGCATTGTCGAGCGCCACCCACGCGCGCCAACGCGCGTCGTACTGCGAATGCAGGCGAAACACGCGCATGCCTTCGATTTCGATCTCGCCGACCTGCGCGCGATCCTGCACCGCGGTGACGAGCGCCGTCTCGTGCCCCAGTTCGCGCAGCCGCGCGCCCTGCTGGTACATCTGCCGAATCGACGAACCGATGCGCGGGTCGCTCAGGTCGTTGAGGAACAGGACGCGCATGTCAGTCGACCCACGCGGTCATGTGAGCGCGCTTGCGGAAGTAGGCCGCGATGTAGACGAAGTGCACGAGCACCCAACTCAGATACAGCGCTTGTCCCCACACCGGTCCGGTGTCGGGATAGATGCGCAGCAACACGACGTTGGCGGGAATCGTGACCAAGGCGCCGACGAGGCAGATGATCAGATTGGCCTTCATGCGGTTGGTCAGGATGTAGAACGGATCTTGCGCGACGGCAAAGGCGAGCGGGATCACTCCGAGCGCGAGGATCATGCAGCACTTGAGCACCGGCTCGGCGAAATCCGCCGGATAGGCGAGCCCGACGAAGGGCTTCACCAGCAGCAGGCACAGCAGCACGAAGGCCGTCAACGCGCATCCCGCGAGCCACGTGGTGCGCATGTACAGGCGCCGGAATCCGGCCAAGTCCTGCAATCCTCGGCGCTCCGACAAGGCCGGCAAGATCGTGCGCGACACGCCCTGCATCATCATCTGCGGCAAGCCCATGATGCGTTGCGCGACGTGGAAGTAGGCCACCCACGCGAAGCCCGCCGAGCCTCCGAGCAACAGGCGCGGCAACACCGTGACGACCAACGTGGTCGTGTTCTTGATCACCCCGACGCGCAGTCCCAAGCGCAGCCCCTTCGCCAAGGGGATCTCCGGAATGCGGCGGAACAACTCGACCATCGACGGCAGCCACGGCCCGCCGTCCGAACGCGCGCCGTGGTACATCACGAGCGCGAGGTAGCTCGCGCCGACGCGACTCAACACCTCGCCGATCACGGCACCTTTCGGTGAGCCGGTGATCACGGCGCCGCCGACGACGAGGAACATGCGCAGCACTTCCTGGCCGTTGTCGAGTTGCGCCAATGCGAGCATGCGCCGCGTCGCTTGGAACGCTACCTGCGCGACCACCCGCGGCGTGTCGATCAAGATCCAGAACGTCAACCACCACGCCCACACGCCGACCTCGCGCGCGCCCGCCGCGCCGAGATCGTCCGCGTAAAACCACACCGACAGGCGCGGCAGGACGAACCAACCCGTGCCGATCAACAAAGTCGAAAACACCAAGTAGGTCTTGGCGAGAAAGGCCAACCAACCGGCAGTTTTCTCGCGCATCTCGCGCGCGCTCGCTGCTGCGACTTGGCTGACCGTCGTCTGCACCACGCCGACGTTGATCAGGTTGTAGAGCAACGCCTGCAACATGACCGCGACGACGAACAGCCCGACGGTGTGCGCGCCGAGCAGGAAGGCGAGCACCGATGACGAGACGAGCTGGCTCATTTGATTGAGCACGCCGCTGATCTGCAGCGTGGCGGCGTCGCGCCAAAATTTGTCGCGAATCAGTTGCAGCACGCGCGGCAGCATCAGCGCAGCACCTCGTCGTACAGCGCGAGCACGGCGCGCGCGTTGTCGCGCCACGTGCTCTTCGCGGCGTGCTCTTCGCCGCCGCGCGCCATGCGTGCGCGCAGCGCCTCGTCACCGACGAGCTCGCCGAGCGCCGCCTCGACCGCGCCGACCGTCGGCTCGACGAGCAGCCCCGTGACGCCGTCGACGATCGCATCCTCCGCGCCGCAGCCCACGGTCCCGACGCACGGCGCGCCGGCCGCCGATGCTTCGAGGTAAACGAGCCCAAAGCCTTCGAAGCCTCCGTCG
>CAYHRR010000070.1:0-12320 GCA_964358875.1 uncultured Planctomycetaceae bacterium
CGTAACTCTGCGCCCACGCGCTCGGTGAGAGCAGCGCGGCGGTGATCGAAATGCGAAGCGAAACGTTCGTGCGGGCGCGCATGCGGACCTCGAAGCGCATTGCGGCGGGCCCAAGGGTGCGGACACGACGAAGTGCGCGCCGCGAGCGCCGCTGGACAATTTTTTCGCGCCGTGCCGATTCTCGAACGCACGGCCAGGGCGCGTGCGCCGCGGCGGCTGACTAGCGCGAACCTCGTCGAGACATTCCGCGCACTCGCTCCACAACTGCCGTCGCCGGCGCAAGGGCAGCGCGCACGCTTCGCAATTGCCGGGGTTGGTCAGTGGTAGGGCAGCGGCAAAGCGAGCCGCTTTTCGCGCGCGATCTCGTCGTCGCGCAAGGCGCGCGGTTGGCGCTCGAGGGCTGCTGCGACCGGATCGAGCGGCCAGATGCGCGCGGTGCCGTCGGCGGAGGCCGTGATGATGCGCAGCGGCCCGTCGTCGACGCTGAAGCGCGCGCTCAACACCGCCGCCGTGTGCCCCGCGAGGCGCGCGAGCGGCTCCCCGGTCGAAGCCTCGCGCACGATCGCGGTCATGTCCTCGGAACTCGTGACGACGCGCTCGCCGCGCGCATCGAACACGCCCGAGGTGATGTAGCCCGAGTGGAAGAACTCGAGTTTGACCGGCTTGTCGATGTCGAGGCTTTGGATGCGCATCGCACCGGGCCCGACGAGCCCGATGGCGAGCACGCGCTTGCCCGCCGGGTCGTAGGCGATGCTGCGCATCGGGAACACGACGATGTCGGAACGCGCTTCGCCCTCGTCCGCAAGCGCGATGAAGCGCACGCGTCCGTCGCGGCCCGCGACGACGACCTGCCGGCCGTCCGAGCGGACGTCGAGATCGGCGACTCCCGGCGCGCCGCTGTTCTTCGGCTCCCACTTGCTCTCGAGCAGCAGAGCGCCGTTGCTCGCATCGACGATGCGCAGCGCCGAGTCCGCGCCGCCGACGGCGAGCGCCGAACCGTCCGGCATCCAGCGCGCGCGCGTCGCTTGCGTAGCGATGTCGACGGCGCTCGTCCCGTCGAGCGCGCGTACGAGTGCGCGGCCGTCTTGATCGACGAGCGCGATTCGTGCGCCCGCGGGATCGAGTTCTGCCGACAGCGGTGTCGCGCGAACACGGGCTGAGCCCTGCGCCGCTCCGTCGTTCGCGCTCCACGTCGCGACGGTCCCATCGCTCGCAAGCGTGACGACACGTGCTCCGTCCTTCGAGAACAGCGCGGTCGTCACTGCTGCATTCGCGTCGCCGAAGACAGCGAGCTGTGTGCCCGGCTCGTGCTCGCCGCGCTCGTTCGCGCCGCGCGGCGTGTGCCACAGACGCGCGGTGCCGTCCTTCGAGACCGTCAGCGCGCGCGAGCCGTCGAAGTTGAAGCAGGCGCTCGTCACGGCGCTCGTGTGGCCGCGCAACGCGTAGACATCGGGCCGGTTCTCGCCCCACCACACTTGCACGAAGCTCGTGCGGCTCGGTGTGAACAAGCGCTCGCCGTCGCGCGTCCAGCGCGTCTCGAGCGGCGGCATCCACGCGCGAAAGCTGGCGAGTTTGCGACCGTCGCGCTCCCACGTCGTCACTTGCATGTCGGACGAAGTCGCGACGATGCGATCGCGCGGCGAGACGTCGATCGAAAGCACGCGACCGCGCGCTTCGAAGTCGAGCGTTCGCGTCGTGCGCGTCGCGAGGTCCCACACGAGCACGCCGCGACCGTCCTTCGCCTCCGTGCCGAGCACGAGCGCAGAGCTGTCGCGCGTGAAGCGCGCGCACACGACCGACACGCCGAGTTCGAGCGCATCGCCGTCGCGTTCGCACGCGGGAACACGCCACACGGTCACGCTGCCCGTCTTGGTCGTCGTCACCGCGCGCTCACCATTCGGCGACAGCTCGGCCCACGTGATCACCGCGCCCGGAGCCAACGTGCCGAGAGCGCGGCCGTCGCGCGCCGAGTGCAGTCGCGCTTCGTCGCTGTGCAGCGCGGCGCCGGCGTCATAGCGCGAGGTCGAGAACAACAGCAGCTCGCCGTCGCTCGAGAACTGCGCGCGGCCGAAGCGCTCGGGCTCGAGCTTCATGGTGCAGCGTTGCGCGTAGTTCGGAACGTCGTACACGGCGACCGAGCCGTCGCGCGCGAGTGCAGCGAAGCTGCGGCCGGAGGGATCGACTTCGAGCGCGACGACATCCGCGCCCGGCGCGTCGAGCGAAGCGACGAGCGCGCCGCTTGCGCAAGTTTGAACGCGCAGCAACCGATCGGTCGACGCCGCGACGAAGCGCTCGCCGCCTGGGAGCGCGCGCACGCACTTCACCGGGCCGGGAAAGCCGCGGATGTCGGCGAGCTGCGCGCCTGCGCGCAGATCCCACACGCGCACGCTTTGGTCGTCGAGCGCGATCACCGCACGGCGCGAGTCGTCGGCTGCGTCCATATCGAGCGCGAACTGCACCGGATCGCCGTTGAAGAGCGCCGACAGGTAGCACGCATCGAGCGCAGCGAGCAGCGCCGCGCGCGTCTGGTAGCTCGGGCCAAGCTCGTTCGCGCGCAGTCCGATCGCGAGCGACGCCGCGGGATCCTCGTCCAGCAGATCGACCGCACGCTCGGCCATGTGCCTCCCGACCGCGTGGTCGAGCGCCGCGTCCTTTTGCACGACGACCTCGCGCTCGCGCTTCAGCATGTACAGCGTGCCCGCGAGCCCTGCGATCAGCGTGACGATCACGCCGCCGATCGAAGTCGCGAGCGCCGGGTGACGCCGCGCCCAACGGCGCAGCTTGAGCGCAGCGCTCGCCGGGCGCGCGCGGATCGGCTCGTACTCGCGAATGCGCCGCAAATCCTCGGCGAATTCGAGGGCTGTCGCGTAGCGCCGCGCCACGTCCTTCTCGAGCGCCGTCTCGACCACGACGGCGAGGTCGTCGTCGATCGCCGAATTCTTGGTGCGCGGATCGACGAGCGGCCGCGTGCGGATCGCGTGCAGAAGCGCAGCGACGCTGTCGCCTTCGAAAGGACGCGCCAGCGTGAGCGCCTCGTACAAACTCGCGCCGAGCGACCACACGTCCGTGCGCCGATCGAGCGCGTGCGCCGAGCCGAGCACTTGCTCGGGCGACATGTAGGCCGGCGTGCCGAACACTTCGCCGCTCAAGGTCTGCTCGCCGAGCCCCGCGCGTTCGTCGCGCGCTTGCCCGAAGTCGAGCACGATCGGTTCGCCGGTCTTCGTGACCATCACGTTGCCGGGCTTGATGTCGCGGTGGATCACACCCGCCTCGTGCGCCGCGTGCAGCGCGCGCGCCGCGCGTTCGAAGAACGCAATCACGCGTCGCACGTCGACCGAAGTGCGCGGCGGCAGCGGCAGTCGATCGGCCGCTTGCGCTTCGGGCGGCGCTTCGCCTTTGCGTCCGCGCGTGATCGCCGCTGCAAGCGTTTCGCCTTCGACGAGACGCATGGCGATGTACGGCGGGTCGTGCTCGATCTGCGCTTCGTAGACCGGACAGATCGAAGGATGCTCCAAGCGCGACACGACTTCGGCCTCGCGTTGAAAGCGGCGTCGGCGATCGGCGGAAAGCAACGCGAAGCTGTGCGGCAGGAATTTCAAAGCGACGCGCCGCGCGATGCGCGTGTCCTCGGCGAGCCACACCGCGCCTTGACCGCCTTGGCCGAGTTCGCGAATCAGCTTGTAGGGGCCGATGCGCTTTTCGTCGCGCGGTTCGGCGACCGCCGGCGTCGCGACGTCGTCGAGTGCCACGCGTCGCAGGCGCAGGAACTCGCGCGAGATCGCCTCTTCGTGGCCCGGAAAACGCTTGAGGTAGTGCGCCAGCCCGAGCGTGCGTCCCGCTCCGGCATCGCGGTGGTACTCGTCGACGAAGTCGAAAAGCTCGGCGTCGTCGTTTTCGCGGGCGGGCGTCATTTCGCGTCGATTCTAGGCGCGGACGAGTGCCGAGTGCGTGCGTGGTAGGATCGCGCCGCGATGAGCGAGACCCCTCCGGCGCCGGATTCGCCCGACGAACGCCTCGATACGCACCAACTCGCCGCGCAAGCGCATGCGGGCGACGCGCGGCGTTTCGGCGAGTTGTACGAGCGCATCGCGCCGTCTTTGTACACGTGGGCTGAGATCCGCATCCGTCCCGAGCTGCGTCAGTGGATCGATCCGCAGGACGTCGTTCAGGAAGTTTGGTGTCGCGCGTGGAAGGTCTTCGATTCGTTCGACCCGACCACGCTGTCGTTTCGCTTCTGGGTGTTCCGCGTCGCGAAGAACGTGCTGCTCGAGGCGTTTCGCAAACTCGAGAGCCCGACCTACCGCGCGCGTTCGCGCGACGGCTCGACGCGCGGGCTCGAACTCGCCGACGTTCCCGACAGCGCGACGGCGGTCAGTCGGCGCGTGGCGCGCGATGAGTCGCTCAAGATGTTTTCGAGCTGGGTGCAGTCGCTCGACGAAGACGACCGCATGTTGCTCGTGCACCACGGCCTCGAAGGTCTGTCGCAAGCGGAGACGGCCGAGCGCCTGCAGATCAACCGCGAAACGGTGGCCAAGCGCTGGCAGCGTTTGATGGCGCGCGTGGCCGATCAGAAGCTGCCGCGCGAGTTGTTCGCTTCGGTCGAGTGAGCGCTCGCGACGGCGCGTTGTTCACGCGGTGACGACGTCGGGCAGCGAGACGATCACGACGGCGTGCGAGGTGCGAGAGTGCGCTGTGTGCATGGGAGCTGTGCGGCATCGCGCGTTTCGTGTGGCGACGACGTCGATGCGCGCTCCGCACTTGGCAAGCGCCGTGCCTCGCTTTCCACGTGGGTTGCAGCGGCTCGGCCCTCGCGGCGCAGTGCGGCTGCGCACAGCGCGGCGTGCGGAACGCGGCCAAAACGCAGCCGCCCCGGAGTCGCAGGACTCCGAGGCGGCTTTGGATTCGTCGGTGACGGGCGCTGCGCCGCGCTACAGATCGATCGAGAACTGCAGCGCGTTGCTCAGGCCCGTGCCGAAGCCCGCGGGGTCCGCGCCGTCGCGATACCAGAACTGGCAGAACACCGTCGCGCCGGCGACGAGGCTCGTGTCGACGCCGGAATCGATGCGCGCGTTGAAGTCGTAGCTGTAGGCGCCCGAGCAATCGTCCGGCGGCGCGTTGCCGCCCGAAGCGAGCAACGGCGTGCGCGCGAGCGGCGTGTGCACGCAGCGCGTGCCTCCTTGGAACGGAGTCGCGGCCGACGCGAAGCCGTAGAACAGCGTGCCCGCTTGTTGGTTGATCACGTTGGTCGCCGTGACGGCGAAGGGCGCGGGCGACGACACGCTCGCGATGCCGCTGAAGCCGATCGCCGCGCTGCAACCCTGGCTGTTCAACTTCGCCGCGCAGTACACGGTCGGAGCCGTCGCGCACACGAGGTCGAGCACTTCGAGATCGTCGACCGCCGCTTCGATCTCCGAGTCGCCGCTCAGGTCTTGTGCGACGAAACGCAGCTTGACCTGCGCGCTCGGCGTGACGAAATCGGCGACGCGGAATTGGTGCAGGTACCAGCCCGAACTCGCCTCTTGTCCCGTCGGTCCGACGGTTTCGACGGTGGTCCAACTCGAACCGTTGTTGTTCGAAACCGCGACGGTGAACACGTCGCTCGCCGGCGCGCTGCCGTAGTTGTTCGAGAACCAGCGCCAATAGCGCACGTACGGCTCGTTGGCGGCCGCGAGGTTCAAGGTCGGCGAGACGAGCGTCGTCTTGCCGCCGTCGACGTCGGCGCCCGAACCCGTGTACCAACATTGGTAGCCGACGTCGCTGTGATCGTCTTCGCTCTGCGCGCTCGTGGTCGAGCTCGGATCGCCGCGCGTCCATTGACCTGCGCTCGCGTTGTCACCGGCTGCGCTGCCGGTCCAACCGCTCGCCGCTTCGAAGTCGTAGCTCGCGACCGATGTCGTCGAAAGCGCCGCCGTCGAAACGTAGGTCACGCCCGGCGCGCCCGCGGGCTCGGTCCACGTGAAGCCGTTGGTCGAATTCGCCGTGACGTACCACTGCACCGCGGTGCCGCAGGCGAGCGCGGGGAAGTTCGCGCGGAAGTTGAGTCCGCCGAGTGAGCTCAAGGCCGAGCTCTGCCAACCGTTCGCTTGCGTGTGCATGTGCAGAGTCGCCGAGCCGGCTTGGTAGTTGCCCGCGACGGCTTCGGTCAACGTGACATCGACCTGTTGACCGACCGGTTGCAGCGTCGTCGGCGCTCCGGCGGGCAGCGCGATGCCGACCAGCGGATTGCCGGCCCACCACACGAACAAACCGCGGTCGATGTCGCTGCCGATGATCGTGCCGCTCGCGAAGTAGGCGTACACGTTCCACAGCGAGTTGAAGACGTTGGCGTCGTTCTCGGGGTACGTGTCGAAGTACGCGATCTCGACCGGCGCGGTCGGCACGGTGCTGTCGCAGATGCGCAGGCCGCTGGTGTAGTTGGCCTGGTAGATGCGATTCGCCTTGGTGTAGAGGTTGTGGCCGATCGCCGTGTTGCCGTTGCCGAAGCCCGGCAGCTCGATCGGGTTCGACAGGTTGGTGATGTCGAAGACCTTGGTCAGCGTCGTCGTGTAGCCGTAGTACTCGTCGAGTTCGTCATCGAGATACAGGTAGTGCATGTCCGGCGTCGGCCAGCACTGATGGCTGTACACCGCGCCCGAGTAGTTGATGTGCGACAGGTCGATAAGGTTCGCCTTGTTCGTCACGTCGACGATGTCGAGCCCCGGGCCGGCCCAACCGCCGTTGTAGCCGCTGCACAAGAAGGCGATCTGCTTGCCGGCGTAAACGCCGCTCGTGTATGTGACGATCGTCGCTTCGTGCACGTAGCGCGTGTCCCACGAGCTGACGTATGCGGGCGCGGCGGGATTGGCGAGGCTGTAGATGCGGATGCCGTGGCTGCCGCCGCCGGCGCGATAGAGGAAGCCGCTGGCCTCGTCGATCACGATCGTGTGCGACGCTTGCGTGTTGCCGCCGACGGTCACCGTGTTGACGAGCGTGACCACGCCGCTGTCGATGCCGGCGAGGTCGATCACTTGCACGCCGCCGCCGCCTTCGCTGCCGGTGTAGGCGTAGTTCTGGTAGGTGCGCACGTCGCGCCACAGGCTGTCGGGCCCGTCGATGAAGGCGACGATGTTCGGATTCGCCGGATCCGTCACCTCGACGAAGTGCGTGCCGAGTTGCGAGCCGAAGCACGCGTACTCGCGCCCCGAGGGCGAGGTGTAGCCCCAACACGAATTGCCGTTGTCGCCGCCGTTGAGATCCTGCAACGACAGCCAGCTCATCAAGCGGATGCCGTTGTTGGGGAAGCTCAAGTAGGCCGGCCCCGAACCGCCGGGGAGTTGCTGCTGCTGCGGCGCTCCGGTGAGCGCCCCGCGTCCGCGATAAGGCGGATTGCGCGGCAGAGTCTTCGGATCGTTCTCATGCGCGGCGAGCGACGGCGCGAGAGCAGCGACGAAACACAACGCGGCGCAGGCGCCGTAGAGCGTTCTCAGCATAAATTCCTCGATGAGAGTCGCCGTGAAGGGTGGGCGGCGAAGGACGCGCCCATGCTATGCGCGCCTCGACAGGTGCGCGCGTTGCTCGCCGAAACTTCGAGGGCGTAGGCGACGCTCAGTCGCCGAGCGGCGCGAGCCACTTGGCCTCGGGCGGCGCGCCGGTCAGCGCTTCGAGGAAGGCGTGCAGGTCGGCGCGCTCCTGCTCGGTCAGATCCAACGGCTTGAGCGTCAGTTCCTGATGGTGGCCGACCCGCGTCGCGCCTTCGAGCGTCGAGTAGTAGCGCAGCACGAGATCGAGCGTCGCGTACTGGCCTTGGTGCATGTAGGGCGGCGCGAGCGCGACGTTGCGCAGGCTCGGCACGCGGAATTCGCCGAAGCTCTGCGGCGTCAGGCGCAGCGTCTCGAGGTGCAGCACATGTTCGCCGGTGCGCGCGTCGCTGTACTCGCTTGCTGCGTTGAACGGATCGGCGAGCACGCGCTGGATCCCCGCGTAGCGCGCGGCGTCCTGCGCTGCGTCGGCGTCGAGCGGCGGCACGCCGATGTTGTGGAACTCACCGTCGCTGAAGTTCGGTCCGCCGTGGCACGAGCGACAGTTCGCGCGACCGATGAACAGCTGCGCGCCGCGTTGCGCCGAAAGATCGAGCGCACTCGCGTCGCCCGCGACGAAACGATCGAAGGGCGCGACGCGCCGCACGAGCTTGCGTTCGTAGGCCTCAAAGCTCTTGCCCACGTTTGCGATGAAACGGTTGAGCGCGCGGCGCTCGATCTCGTCGAGCGCAAGCCAGGCGACGTTGGCGGCATGGGTCGCGTCGTCCGCGACGGGCTTGGCGTGCGCGGGCAAGTGCGCGGTGTCGAGCAACGAACCGAACACACGCTCGTAGGCGGCGCGCAGCTTCGCATCGTTCGCGACGAGGTGTGCGAGGGCCGCGCGGTCGCCGCCCATCTCGAGCGCGCTCTCGAACGGTTGCACTGCCTGCGCCCACAGCGAATCCGCGCGTCCGTCCCAGAAGAACCAACGCTGGTAGGCGACGTTCCACAAGGACGGTGAGTGCCGTGTGCCGACGGCGAGGCCATCGAACACCTGCTCTCCATCGGCGAAGCCGAGCGCCGGATCGTGGCACGAAGCGCAGGCGATTTCGCCGTTCGACGACAGGCGCTTGTCGAAGAACAGACGCTGGCCGAGCTCGGCGGCGTGCGGATCGTCGGCGTAGCGATTGGTCGGACTCGGCGGCGGCGCGCCGAGCGGCGAGTGCGAACGCAACTTCGCGAGCTGCGCTTCGCTCCATTCCACGCGCTGCGGCGCAGTCGGCGGATCCTGCGCCGCCGCGGTGTCGAGCGCGTCCGCGACACGAGCTGCGCCGACGCTCGGCTGGTAGTGCGCGCTCGAAGCTCGCTGCGCGAAACCAAACGTGACGAGCAACGTGACCATGACGAGCGACTTCATTTGAGCTCGACCTCGCACTGCGCGCGTTCGGTGACGGCTCCGCGCGTGATGTCGAAGTACAGCTCCCAACGTCCGGTCATGTGGAACAGCAAGCCCTCGACAACGAAGTGTCCGTCGTCGGCGCGCGCGAGCTTCGGTACGCGGTTCATGCCGTGGCCGTGTTCGGGCATCGCGGCGTCGACGGTGAGCGAAATGTCTTCGCAAAGCACGTGCGGCGCGCTCGCGAGCGCGATCCACACGTCGAGTCGAAACGGCTCGTTGTCGGGAATGCTCGCAACCGGCGGCGCCACGTGGAGCTCGTAGAGCGCGGCGTTGCTCTCGATGCGTTGGTGCGCGAGCCACAGCGGCGCCGCAGCTTCGCTTTGCGCGGGCGGGACGCGCGCAGGTTCGCGGGGCGCGGAGCACGCGGCGATGAACATGAAGGCGAGCGAGGAACGCATCTTCATTTGCGCTGCGCTCCCGGCAAGTTCAGCGTCGGCAACACGAACCAACGTGATCCGAAGGCGACCACGAACTCGCCGCTCGGCGTCAGCACCTGGCCGCGGTGATTGCCCCAGTCGTCGACCCACAAGCGGCCGCTGCGATCGAGCGCGAGGCCGGCCGGCTTGTGGAACTCGACGGGCCCGACGCCGTCCGCGCCGAAGGCGGCGAGGAAACGTCCGTCGGCCGCGAAGTGCTGCACGCGGTTCAAAGCGGAGTCGGAGACGTACACGCTGCCGTCGGCGGCGACGGTGATGCCGGACGCGCGCACGAACTGTCCTGCGCCGCTGCCGTGCGTTCCGATGCGCAGCAGCTCGACGTCGAGCTTCGGCGCGCCCGCATCGCTCACCGCCAACAAGCGCACTTCGCCGTCGAGCTCGTCGACGACGAAAGCGCGCTTGCCGTTCGACGCGAACACGAAGTCGATCGGACGCGAACCGAGCGGCGCCATCTCGATCGATGTCACCGCGAAGTCCTGCGCGACGTGGAACAAACGTCGTTGCAGCGCGTCGAGCACCGCCACGCCGCCCCACGGATCGAGCTCGATGGCGTCGGGCCGAACTGCGAACGGCGCGCCGTCGGCGCCGAGCCGATGCAGTTCGCCGAAATCGAGCGAGCGCACGAACTTCAGCAGGAAGAAGTCCATGCCGAGCTTGGTCGTCTCATCGTGCGCGACGCGAAAGCACGACAAGCGCAACGCGTCGACATCGGCGACGTAGAGCAGCTTGCGTTCCCAGTCGAGTGCGACGTCGTTGGGCGCGAGCAACTGCCCGGGCTTGCGGCCCCACAAGCTCGCGCGCGTGACCTCGATCGGTTCCCACGGCGCTTGATCGTGCTCCGTGTCGTACAGCACGAGCGACGGCGCGCCCGGCTCCGTCGTCGCCATCAAATCGCCCGCGAGCGCGAAGCGCTTCCCGTAGTGCGCGCTCGTCACACGCACGCCCGGCGGATTGCGAGGGAGCTCCTCGCCGGCGGGAACGGCGTCGAAAAACTGCACGCGATCCTCGGACGGCTCCGCGACTGCGGCGCGAAAGCCGGCAAGATCGTGCGTGACCGACAGCGCACTCGGATAGTGCAACTTGCCGAGACCTTCGCGCGGGAGTTGCGCGTGCACGCCCCATTCGTAGAGCGGCGTGCCGTCAGCATCGAACACTTGCACGCGATGGTTGTCCGTGTCGGCGACGAAGACGTGACCCCAGCAAGTCGCGATTCCGTCGGGGAAGGCGAAGAAGCCGGAGTGCGGTCCGAAGTCGCCCCAACTCTTCACGAAGCGCAACTCCGCGTCGAACTTCTGCACGCGGTGGTTGCCGCTGTCGGTCACGTACACGAAGCCGGCGTCGTCGACGGCGACACCGAGCGGTCGAATGAATTCGCCGTGCGCGAAGCCATGCGCGCCGACCTGCGCGAGCGGCACGCCGTCGCGCGTGAACTTCTGAACGCGGTCGTTGCCCGTGTCGCACACGTACAGCGCGTCCTTCGTCGCCGCGACTCCGTGCGGATCTCGAACGGCGCCGGCGTTGCCGCCGTACGCGCCGAATGCGCGCAAGAACGCGCCGCTCGTCGTGAACACTGCGATGCGCTGATGGCCCGCGTCGGCGACGAAAACCTCGCCGTTGTCGACAGCGAGTCCGCGCGGATCGAGCAGCCGCGACGGCGCGCTGCTCGAAGCGCCGAAACGCGTCATCTCGATTCCGCCGAGCGACCATGCAACCACCTCGTCGCTCTCAGCGCTCGCTGCGAACAGGTAGCCGCCGCCGTTCTCGAACGCGAGCGCGCTCGGCGCCGCGAACTCGCGCACGTAGTCGTACTTTCCCGTCCGATCGACGGTCGCTTCGGCCGAGTTCTGCGCGAGCGCGCCGGCCTGCGCGAACACACCCAGCAGCGCGAAGTGAACGGCTCTCATCGCTCGCGATTGTGCGCGCTCAGCGCGTTCGGCGGTAGATCTCGATCGTCGGTCCGAAGGCCGTCGCGTTCGACAGCCGCAGGAAAAGGTACGGCACGTCTTGGTAGTCGAGCGGCATCGAGAAGCGCCACACGTCCTGTTCGCCGCGCAGCGTCGCCGCGAGTTCGCCGTGCGTCGCCGCCCATTCGCGCAGCAACGTCGTCGAGGCGACATCGCGCATGCGCAACGACGACTCGACGACGATCCACTCCGGATCGAGCGCGGTGAGGAACTTCTCGACACCTTGCTTCGCAAGCGCCGGATCGCGCGCGCCGCCGACCTTGCCGGGCAGCGGCTGAACGAGCCACGACTCGCCGCTTTGCGATTCGTGCGCGAACTGATAGCGCAGCCAATGGCGTTGCTTGCTGACGTAGTCGTCGCGCGCGCGATCGAGGCATTCCTTCGCGCTGAAGAGCGGCAGCACGAGGCCGGTCGACACGACGACGCGCTCCTTGGCACGATCGACGTGCGCCGCTACGAAGTCAGCCGCTTGCTCGAGCGTGTCGCGCGCGCTGCGCATGCGCACGTAGCGCAACGCGCCGAAAGCCGGCACCACGAGCGCTGCGCCGAGGATCAGCGGTCGCGCGAATCGCGGCACGACGCCGACAGCGTGATCGATCGCGACGCCGGCAAGGCACGCGAGGAACGGCAGCAGCGGCAACAGAAAACGGTCGGACGTCTCGCGGAACATGCCGATGAACAGCGCGTACGGCAGCGCATAGGCGAGCACGACGCAGAGATCGGCGCGGCGTTCGAACGGTGCGGCGCGCCACCATTGCGCAAGTCCAAGGAGCGCGAGCGCGAGGCCGATCGCGGCGAGCACGGCGAGACCCGGGTCGTAGTCCCACATCAACTTCGCGCACAACGCGAAGCCGCTGCCGTCGTAGTCCTGCCACACCGTGTTGTGGCCGCCGAGCTCGAAGCCGGTCTCGCCGCCGATGACCGGCTGCGCCGGATAGAAGACGCGGTAGGCGACGAAGGTGAC
>CAYHRR010000071.1:0-10792 GCA_964358875.1 uncultured Planctomycetaceae bacterium
CGAGTCCGATCTCGAGCGGTGCCGTGCCGTCGAAGTTCGACAACCCGAGCGCGTCCGCGGGCAGCGAGATGAGCTGCGCATCGTCGGGTTCACTGAACGCGGCCGTCGTGTAATCGACGTTGGTCGTAGCCAGCGCCGTCGTGCCGACGAGCGGCATGATCGGGAATCCGGCGGGCGCGAGGCGCAACGCCACCGCCGCCGAATTCGGCAGCGCGGCCGGCGCACCGTCGCCGTCGGTGTTGCTGTAACGCCACACGCGCGTCTCGCTGGTCGACACGCCGCTCTGGGTCACGCTCAGCGCCGCGAGCGACGGCGTACCCGTCGGCGCCGCGCCGTTGACGGTCACGGCGAAGGAGTTCGTGGTGACGCTCGTCGGGTTGATGCGTCGATCGAACAGCACGACGTATTCGCCGGTCGCACTTTGGCCCGTCGCGTTGTCCGCCGGAAACGTGCCCACGACGCGCGGAGCCGTCGGGTTGGTCGCCGCGACCGTGAACGAACCGATGATGCCGTCCGTGGGCTGCACGATCTCGCTGCCCATCAAATCGGTGACGACCGCGCTCGCCTTGTAGGCGATCTGGTAGCGCTGGCTCGCCTGCAGCGGCGCGATCGGCGTGATGATCGCGACGCGCCCGTCGCCGACCAACTGCGTCGCGAGCAGCGGAATCGGCGGCGCGCCGAGGCCGGAGTCGAGCAGCACTTCGAAGGCTGCCGCCACCGTCGCAGGCGCCATCGATTCGCTGAACACGACGGCGATCGGTGTGTCGGTCGAGATCGTCGTACCGCTCGGATAGAAGCGCTCGATCGTCGGCGCAGCGGGCGAGATCCAGGCGTGGCTCGACGGCACCACCGCCGCTTGCTCGCCCAAGCCGCCCCCGCCATCGGTCGGGTTGCAGTTGCCGCCGAAGACGCAGGCCGGGTTGTCGCAGGAAGGCGTCAGCACGCCGACCGCGGTCGCGCAGGCGAGCGTGACGAGGAAACGGGACGAAAACGGTCTGGCGATGTGTCGGAGTCTCATGGGCGAAGCGCAAACGCCGCCGGCGTGCGGAACGAGGGCCGCGGACGCATGGACGACGGTCGGGGTCGGCATCTTCCAGTGAAGCCGCATCGCTGAGAAGGCTGCCGCGCGAAAAGCGGTGACCGATCCGATCGCGCGACGCTACGAACGCTCGACGCCGCGCTACCCGAAGCCTCGGCGCTCCCTGCCGCACGGTCACGCCCGAGTCACGTGCATGAGTCCCTTCTCGAAGCCGAGTGCCGCGGGCACACCGACCGATGGCGAGTGGCCCGTCGTCGATCGCAATGCAACGGCCGGCACGAGCTGCACGCGCGTGTCGTCGTGCCGCGCGCAGGCCGATGTGTCGCAACCCTCGAGCGCTCGCTGCGTGGAGCACCGGCGACGCTCCGCGCGCGCGGTCATGTGCGCGCGTTCGAAACCGCGCCGCGAGCCCCGCACACACGGCGGAATCGCGCGGTCGAAGGGCCGCCGTCGGCTGCTAGACTCACGCCCCGCTTCGGGCGCCGTCGATCGCGCGTCCCCACCCGTTCCGCCCATCGATTTCGCCGCCGCCGCAGGACACCTCATGCGATTCCGACCGAGCCCGCTGCTCGCGCTGGCGCTGATTTCCTGCGTAGCGACCGACCGGCCGGCAGCACCTGCCGCCGCTTCCGAAACGACCGCTCCGCGATGGCCCCCGTCGACGCCTGCTCCGGCAGAGCCCTCGACGCCGGCCGTCGCCGACGCGCCTGCCGTCACGGCCACGAGCGCGCCGGCCACGAGCACAACGGCGCCGCAAGAACCGGTCGTCGCTCCGCAAGTCGCGCGCGTGCCCAACGCCGCTGTCGACGAGGCCGAGCAACGCGCGATCGACATCGCCAAGCAGAAGCTCGACGAACACGATTTCGCCGCGGCCCGCGCGATCATCGAAGACTGGTTGACGTCGAAGCCGCTCGCCCACGCGCGCGTGCTGCTCGCGCAGAAGCGCGCTGACGAAGCCTTGCTCGTCACGCGCGACGCACTCGCGCTCGCGCCCAATGAACCGCGCGTGTTGCTGATGCACGCCGAAGCGAGCTTGCAGAGCGGCGAGGCCCATGACGAGCGCGGTCGGATCGAGGACGCACTGCGCGTCTACCAACTCGTCGGTGCATCGCCTGAAGCGTTGTTCGGCGCGAGCCGTGCAGCGCGCGCTTTGGGCTCGTACGACACGGCGTTGCAACTCGCGCGCGACGGTTGGGCCGCCTGGCAGGCGCAAGGCGCTCCCGACCGCGCGTTCTTCGAGGCACCGGAACGCACCTTGGAACAAGCGGCGTGGAAAGCCTTCGAAGCTGCGACGGGCGACGCAGCGACGGGCCTCGCAACGAACCGGGCGGCACTCGACGAGCGCGCGCGCGCGGCGCTCGATGCGCTGGCCGCCGAAACCGAAATCGCGTTGACGCGTGCGCTCGCGCGGCATCCCGACGACGCCGACGTGTGGATGCGCCTCGCCGAAGTCGACCTGCGCATGGAGCGACCCGCCGCCGCGCTGGCGACGCTCGAAAAAGCCCTGCCGGCGCTGCCGAACCACGTTGCGCTCGCCGAACGCATCGCGGCGGTCGCGCGCGCGGTGGGCGGAACCGACGGCGTGCTCGAGGCCTTTGCGCGGCTTCGCGCGCACGGCGTCGACAGCGCCGGCGCCTGGAAGTTGCCCGCGCACGCACGCTTCGAACGCGCGCTGGCGCAATGGGCCGAGCGCCCGCTGCTGGAATTCGCGCTCGCCGAAAGTGAATTCGCCACCGCGCGCTCGCTCGAAGCGGAGCTGGTGGACGAGTGCACGCGCTTCGAAGCGCTGTGCCGCAACGCGACGGGTTGGCTGCGCCTCGAAGCCGGCGAGCTCGACTTGGCGAAAGACGCGTTTCGCTCGATGGAAAAGCTGCTTCCCGGCGGAATGGGCCTCGAGCTGCCGGGCCGCTTGCGCGCGGGAACGCGCGGCTTGGCGGAGGTCGCCATGGAACACGTGCGGCGCGACGAACTCGAGAGCGCGGCCAAGCTCTACGCGGAGCTGCACAAGTACCAGCGCGACGAGGTCGAGTGGGCCGCGCGCGCCGGCGCGACCTATCGCGACGCCGCTGAACGCTCGACCTTGCTCGCCCTCGATTGCCGACTCGCTGCGGAAGGTCGCGTGACGGATCCGCGGCGCTTGGCCGCGCTGCGCGAACGCGCGTCGATTCCGATCAAGGCCGAGGGCGCTGCGCTGGCGACCGAATTCCGGCTCGCCGCCGACGAGCGCTCGAAGAAGGCGCGCAAGTGGTTCGAGACCAGCCGCGCGTGTTTCCTCGACGCGCTGCGGCTCACGCCGAACGATGCGCGCCTGATGAACGACGCGGCGCTGATCGCGATCTACCACCTCGGCACGGATCTCGACGACGCCGAGAGCTTGCTCAAGCGCAGCATCACCGTCGCACAGAAGACACTCGCCGCGACGACGCAGGATGAGCTCGCGCGCAACGCCTCGACGCAGGCGCTCGGCGACGCGCATGAGTACCTCGGTCTGCTGTACCTCGAGCGCAAGAACGATGCGGCCAAGGCCGTGCAGTTCTTCGAAACGGCGCTGAAGATCGGCCCGGGTCCGCGCCCGGCGATCTCGGAGAGCTATCTGCCGCGCTGCCGCGAGCTGCTGCGTCCGCGCAACTGAATCCACGCGCCGCGCAACGCGGCGTCGCCCACGAAGTCATCGGAACACGTCATGAAACGCCTTGCTCCGCTGTTGCTCGCCGCAACGACCATCGCCTTGTCCGCAGCCGTCACGCAGGCCGCGCCCGCCGGCTTCGCGTGCGCGCAAGACTCGGCCGCAACCCTGATCCAAAAGGGCCGCGAACTGCTCGGCGCGGGTCGAGTCGACGAGGCGCAGGCGGCTTTCGACGCAGCGTTCGCGCTCGACAAGTCGGCGCGTACGAAGACCTGGGTCGCGCGCGGCTGGATCGCGCGGCACAAGTTCGACGAAGCGCTGCTCGCCGCCGACGAGATGCATGCGACGAATCCCGATGACTCGAATTACCTGTCGGGCCTCGCCTTCCTCGGCATGGCGAAGGCCGCGATGGCCGCCGGCGGAACGCAGTACACGCAGAGCCAGCTCGACGACGCCTACGGTTTCCTCAAGCGCGCGACGGCGGCCGATGCCGAGCGTTATCGCGACGCCTTCCTGCCCTTCGCCGAAGCGGCGTGGTACGCGCAAGCACTCGACGACGCGCGCGCGGCCTGTGCGCATGCGATCGCGCTGGAAATGTCGAACGTCGAAGCGCACGCGTTGCTCGGGCGCATCGAGTTCTCGGCCTACATCGCCGCTTCCGATGAAGCCGCCAAGGAACGCGCGTGGAAAGCCGCGTTGGGCGCCTTCAAGAAGGTGATCGAGCTCCACGGCTCCGCGACCGAGCCGCACAAGCGCAGCGCAGTCGCGGACGCGCATGTGCAGTGCGGCGATCTCCATGCGTGGAAGCAGGATCTCGGCGCTGCGTCGACGGCTTACGCGAACGCGCTGGGTCTCGATCCGTCGCGCGTGCCGCTCGACCGCGTCCACCAGTCGCTGGGCCGCGACGCATTCGCGACGTGCATCACCGAGGGCGTGACGCGCTTCAAGAAGCTCTATTCCGAGCGCCAAACGTCGTTCGCGACGCTGGCTTGGTGGAACGGCTATTCGCTGTACGAAAACGCGAAGTGGGCCGAGTGCGAGGCCGCCTTCCGCACGGCGGTGGAGCTGTGGCCGGCCTACGCGAACTCGTGGTACTTCGTGTTCCGCGCGCGCCAATCGCAACAGCTGTACAGCGAGTCGATCGACGCGCTGCACACCTACATGAAGCTCAGCCCCGAAGGCTTGGCCTCCGCGCTCGGCGGCGAAGCGGAATTCAACGTCGGCGTGCTCGACTTCCTCGTCGGTTGGTGCGCGAACCCCGAGAAGCAGCCCGACGGTGTGCGCTTGAGCGACGCCGCCTTCCTGTGCGAAGTGCTGACGCTGGTGCAGCCCAACGAATCGCGGCACTGGAACAACCTCGGCTTGTTCCTGCGCGCCGAAGGCGACGCGCTGCGCGGCACGCGCGACCGCGAGCCCGATCCGCAAGTGCTGCACGACCTGTGGGTGCGTTCGCTCGCCGCGTACCAGAAATCGCTCGACCTGGTGCCCGGCAACCCGAACTACCTGAACGACACGGGGGTCATGTACCACTACTACCTGCAGAGCGATTTCGACAAGGCGCTCGCCTTGTACGAGCAGTCCGCGCGGCGCGCCGAAGAGGAGCTCGCGCGCAAGGATCTCGCCAAGGACGAGCGCGACGTGATCGCGATCGCCAAGCGCGACTCGAACGACAACATCCGGCGCTTGAAGAAGTACCTCGCGAAGCGCGCGGCCGGCGAAGACGTCGATCCGAACAACGTGCGGTGAGCGCGTGGAACTTCCGGTCCGCATCCTGCGCCACGCTTCCGACGAGCCGTTGATTTCCGTCGACGGTGCGTGGGGCGCGGCGGGTTTGAACCTGAGCCACTGGCCGGGGCAGCGCACGCCGAGCGAACTGCGCCACGACTTGTCGACCGGTTGCGCGCTGGCCTTCGCGCGTCTCGCGCCGGCACGGCGCGCCGAGCTGGCGCGCGGCTGCACGGCGATCGCCAACAACCACTACGACACCGACGGCGTGTGCGCGCTGTTCGCCGTGCGCCATCCCGAGCGCGCGCTCGAACTCGAACGCGAACTGCTCGACGCAGCGCGCGCCGGCGACATGTTCCAACTGCCCAGCGAACGCGCCTTCCAGATCGATCGCGTCATCGCGCGCTACGCCGAACTCGATGCGTCGCCGATCGCGGCGCAGTTGCGCGGGCTGGACGACTACGCGCGCTATGAGCGAGCGACGCACGTGCTGTTCGAGGAATTGCCGGCCATGTTGCGCGGAGAGCTCGACGGCTGTCGCGCGCTGTGGCACGAGGACTTCGAGCGTTTGCGCGCGGATTTGGCCGCTTTGGCGCACGCCCAGCGCGACGACGTCGTGCACCTCGACTGGAGTGTGTGGACCGCGCGTCCGGGCGATTTCGCGAGCCAACATGGCTCCGGGGGCCCCGGGCGCCACGCGCTGTTCGGCACGAGCAGCGTCGACCGCGCGCTGTTCGTCGATCCGCGCGCCGACGGCACGCGCTATCGCTTCGTGATCAACACGCTCTCGTGGTTCGAGTTGGTGACGCGCGAAACACTGCCGCGGCCGAACCTCGCGCGGCTCGCCGCGAGCTTGAACGAACTCGAGGGCACGCACGACGCGGAGCTGCACGCATGGCGCGCGCAGGAGACCTCGACGCCCTCGCCCGAGCTGTGGTTCGGCGCACGCGAACACGAACTGTTTGCCGAGCATTGTGCAGCGATGCGTCCGAGCAGGTTGGCGCCCGCCACGGTCCGTCGGTGCATCGCCGAAGCCTTGCGCGACGCGCTCGTCGGCGCGCTGCCCGAGTGAAACGAAGCGAGCGCTCGGAGGCGACTCCGAACGCTCGCTCGTGCTCGCGGGAAGCCGCGCGCGGCACTCACTTCGCCGCGTCGGCCTTCTTGTTCAGCTTGTTGATCTGACGGATCACGACGAAAATGCAGAAAGCGACGATCAGGAAGTCGATGATCGTCTGCACGAGCGAACCGTACTTCAGCGCGGCGACGCCGTTCTTCGATGCCTCGACCAGACCCGCTTTGTAGGCCTCGTCGATACTCGCGTAGGTGCCCTTCGACAGCGCCAACCAGCGATCGTTGAAGTTCGTACCACCCGTCGCAACTCCGACGACCGGCATGATGATGTCGTTCACCATCGACGCGACGATCTTGCCGAACGCACCGCCGATGACGACACCGACCGCCATGTCGATGACGTTGCCCTTGACGGCGAACTCTTTGAATTCCTGGACGAATCCCATGTGAAGCTCCTTCCTTGGGGGCCTTAGAACTTCCAACCGATCGAAACGACGTAGCGATTGTCGACGCGGTCCTTACCACCGGCCGGCGTGTTGTCGTAGTCCATCACCCATTGGAACTGGGCGAGCATGGACTCGGTCAGCGACATGGTCGCGCGCAGGTCCGAGCGACCGCTGACGTCTTCGGAGTCCTCGAGCGACGGGAACACTTCGGCGGTGTGCGAGAAGGTCACCGACTTGCTGTAGTTCCAAGCCGCGTTGTAGGCCGCGCGCGCAGCCATGTAGTTGGCGTCGGCGGAGACGTTGAAGTCCTCGTCGAAGCTCGAAACACCGGCCTCGGCCGAGACCTTCCACTCTTCGGTCTCGACGAACTGACGGCCCGCGCCGACGCCGATCGTCGTGCGCAACTTCAGGTCGGCTTGGCGATCGTTCTCGGCGCTGAGCTGCGCGAGGAGATAGCTCTTTTCCGACAGGAAGTAGTCGTACTTCGCGCGCCCCGCCGTCTTGCGATCGGTGAGGTTCCAGTTGGCCGAAGTGTTGCGCTCTTCGGAATAGGTCCACAGGAAACCGAGCGTGAGGCGATCGTTTTCGCGGCGTTTCTCGGCATCGGCCGTGGCGTTGGCCTGGCGCGTTTCCGAATTGCCGTCGGTCAGGATGCCGCCGAAGGTCACCGAGCCGGTCCAGGCCGGTGCGGGCTTGGCGTCCGCGGCCGGCGCTTGCGCAAGGACCGTGGAATCGATGGCGGAGGTCGTGACGGGGGCGGCGTGAACCGCGGACCACAGGGCGAGTGAAAGCAGTGAGTGGATCATGAGAATTCCGGGTCTTGGGGGGAGCAAGAGCCTGCAGTCGAGGCGTTTTGGGGCGAGGACTATACCCGCTCGGCCGAGCGGACGTGCAGTGGCCGAAAGGGCAATGTGACGTGCCCATCGGGAGCTCGCACCGCGCGACGCGCAGCGGTCGCACGACGCGCAGCCGTCACTCGACGCGCAGCGGTCACACGACGCGCTAGAGCGCACGCAGTGCAGCGCCGATCCGGGTTGTGACGCAGGCTCGCCGCAGCACGCACTGCCGTCGTCGTGGCTTCTTCAGCCGGCTGCTAGCGCACGAGCGAGGCGTCGGTATGCGCGCCGGCTCCGTTGCCTTCACGCCGGCCGTGTTCGCCGCGCACGACGACGCCGTCGATCACACGCGCTTGTGCTTCGATCCCGCGCGCTTGCGCCTCGATCGACTCGAGCCCCGCGAGCGAGAACACGCGCTGCAGCAAGCGCACGCGCTCCTGCATGCTCAGGCAATCGACCGGGATGTACGGGATGCCGAACATCTCGAGCATCAGCTTCACCATTCCGTCGATGCGCACGACCTCTTCCCACTGCACACCCGCGCGCACGCCGTCCTCGCGCAGCAATTCGGGATGCGGGCGCAGGAAGAACACCAGGCCGCTCTTCACCGACGACATGTAGCGTTCGAGGCGCGCATCCGAAGCGAGTCCGGCGAGCACCGTCGCGTGCTGCGCCGCGTAGGCCAGATTGCAGAACGCTCGGTCCGAAACGAAGCAACCCGTGTGCGCCGCCTCCGCCGCGATCTGGCGATGGAAAACCTCGGTCTGATAGCGATCGACGACGTCGAGGCGCGAGCGCATGCCGTCGAGTTGCTCCTCCATCTCGGCCAGCACGCCGCGCGCGACTTCGGAGATCATCGGCAGGCCGTAACTGTCGCGCACCCAACGCGCGAGGGTCGTCTTGCCGGTCGAGTGGGCGCCCACGAAGTAAATGCGGATCGGCTTCTGCACAGGATGGTCCTCCGGCGCGGAATGCTAGACGTGGGGGCGTCGCTGTCCATCGACGACGGCGATTGTGGATGGAGTGGGGAGAACAGGGTCTCGACTCACGTCGCGCTCGCGCTCGTCGGCGCGCGGCGCAACACGGCCAAGTACGTGAACAGGATCAGCCCGGCGACGAGGAACAAGCCGCGCACACCGAGCCAGGCGCTGAGCACGCCGCCCAGCATCGACGCGACGGCGATCGCAAAGGCGCGAGCGCCGAACACGACGCCGATCGCGCCCCCGCGTTGCTCTGCGGAGGACTCCGCCGCGGCGACACCGAAGGCGAGCGGCGCGGAGCCGGCCATGGCGGCGCCGAAGGCGACGCGCGCGACCAACAGCGTTTCGAAGCTCGACGCGAAGGCTTGCAGCAGCAGCGCGCAGCCGCAGGCGACGGCGCAGTGCTTCAGCGCCGCATAGGCGCCGCGTCGATCGCCGTAGCGCCCCCACAGCGGCATCGCGATCAGGTTCGCCGCCGACATCGAGAAGAACAGCGCGCTGGTGCTCGGCGTCAACCAATCGAAATGCGAGCTGAGGTCGGCGACGTGCAATTCGAGCAACGGATTGGTCGCGCCGAGACCGAATTGCAGCCAGAACAGCAGCATCACCGAGGCGCGCAGCGAACGGTTCGAGCGCAACAGCCCGAGGTCGCCGAAGGTCGCCTTGACTAGGCCGCGCCAACCGCTGCGTCCTGGACCGATCGAAGTGCGCCGCTGCGTCGGGTCCTCATAGGCGAAGGCGAAGACGAGCACCGCCGCGACGGCGGCGAGGATCGAAACAGCGAGGTACACGGCCTGGATGTCGAGTTGCGCGCGCAGGAGCTCGCCGAACACCGGGCCGAGGATCGCGCCGACGACCATCGAAGTGTTGAGCCAACCGCTCGTGCGACTTTGCATGTGCGGCGGCGCGAGCACGCTGACCAGCGTGATGCTCGGCGCCACGAAGCCCGAGAACACGCCCTGCGCGATGCGCAACGCGAGCAACTGCCAGGGGCTCGTCGCGAAGGCCATCGCTCCGACGAAGACCGTGATGGCGAGCAGCGAGCGCAACACCATCACGCGTCGACCGAAGCGATCGCCGAGCACGCCCCAAAACGGACTGGCGAGCGCGGCGGTCAGCGGCGCCGCGCCGTACAGCACGCCGGCCCAAGTGGCGATCTCGTCGCGATCCTCGAGACCGAGCGCGCGCAGTTGGCTCGCGAAGAACGGCAGGAACGCCATCATTCCGATCGCCGTGATCGTGTTGGCGAGCCACACCGCGGCAAACGTGCGTTTCCAGCGCTGCATGCTGCTCATCGTTGTCGCACGTCGAGTGAACGTGGCGCGCGCGTACCGTAGCCGCAGCGCACGAGCATTGCGACGAGAGCGGAGCGCCGTGCGTTCCTTCGACCGTGCGACGAAACACCGCCGTCGTCGAGTCGTTGCGCAGCACGCTGCGCGCGCAAGGCGCCGACTACGCGGCGTTGTGTGCGTCGATCATGGCCGTGTGCGCCGGCGCATCGGCCAGTCGCTCGCGGATCGCGTCGACGTGCTCGACGCGTTTGGTGAAGGCGTCGACCAAGCGCGGATCGAAGTGCGCGCCCGAGCCCTGCGCGATCCAACGCAGCGCCTCGTCGTGACTCCAGGCACGCTTGTAGGGCCGCTCGCTGGTCAGCGCGTCGTACACGTCCGCCATCGCCAAGATGCGCGCGGCAAGCGGAATGTCGGCACCACTCAACCCGCGCGGATAGCCGCTGCCGTCCCACTTCTCGTGATGGCACCAGGCGATTTCGAGGCTCATCTGCAAGAAGGGCTGATGCGTGGCACTGCCGATGACGCTGCGCAGAGTGTCCGCGCCGATCGTGGAGTGACGTTTCATCACCTCCCATTCGTCCGGCGTCAACTTGCCGGGCTTCAGCAAGATTGCGTCGGGAATTCCGACCTTGCCGATGTCGTGCAGCGGCGCGGAGCGCACCAGAACGTCGATCCATTCGTCGGTGATCGTCTCGCAGTAGCAACCGTCCTCGCGCAAGCCCTCGGCAAGGACTCGGCAGTACTCGCTGACGCGTTCGAGGTGACGGCCGGTTTCGT
>CAYHRR010000071.1:10802-11961 GCA_964358875.1 uncultured Planctomycetaceae bacterium
TTCGTTGTCGCGCTGTTCGGCGAGTTTGGCGAGCGCGTAGATCGTCGCGTGCTGCGCGGCGTCGCGTTCGTGGCGCCGAATCGCGTTGCGCACGGCGACGGCCGCAGAGGCGGCGATCGAGGCGACGATCTGGCGCTGGTACTCCATCAGGCGTCGCGCTTGCGCGTCATGCTGCGCTACGCGTAGCGCGCCGAGCTCTCCATCGCTCGCCCGTACGGATTCGAGGTGCGCGTCCGACTCCGACATCACGCCGATGCGCGCCTCGGTCATGTCGGTTCCGTCGGCGTTGCACTGCAGCACGGCCTCGCACGCGCGTCCGTCGCACACTTCGCTGACCGATTCGACGACCGCTCGCGCAATCTGCGGAACGCTCTCGCACGAGTTCAACTCGGCGACGAAACGGTGCAGGCGCGCGAAGGCGCGGCCCTGCTCCTGCATGCGGCCTTCGAGTTCGTCGTTGAAGCGCACGAGCACTTCGCGCGAGAAATCGAGCTCGCTCGTGCGCGTGCGCGCATCGCGGCGTTCGTGGAATTCGCGCATGCCGTCGTTCAGCGCGGCGGCGAGCACTTCGCGCGGGCACGGTTTTTCGAGGAAGCGGAAGATCCTCCCGGCGTGCAACGCTTCGACGGCGACGTCGACGTCGACGAATCCGGTCAAGAGCATCGTCACGGTCTCCGGCCAGCCCTCGTGGACGCGCGCCAGGAATTCGCTGCCGCGCGCGCCGGGCATTTCGTAATCGCTGACCACGATCGCGAACGGCCCATGCTTGCGGCACTGCTCGAGCCCCTCCTCGGCGTTGCGCGCCGAGTGCACACGAAACTCCCGTTGGAAGAGGCGCACGAGGATGTCGAGCGCCTCAGGAGTGTCGTCGACGAACAGGATCGAGTCGGTCACGTGCGGCTATGGGGTGGGAGCGAACTGCGCCGGCGCGTTCCGGGTTGGATGAGCGCGTCGAAACATGCAGTTCGGCTGCGCGCTCGCGAACCCTTGAGCTGGGACTTTGCAAAGTTGCAACTGGGTGTTTCGCACGCCCCAGACCCGGCACTGGGCTGCGGGAGCGGGGGCTCGGTGCGGACTCACCGCGCTTTGAGGTCGCACCCGACAGCCTTGCGCGTCACCAGCAGCCGGCCGTCATTGAAGGCTCGGAGAGCGCCGCGAG
>CAYHRR010000072.1:0-11937 GCA_964358875.1 uncultured Planctomycetaceae bacterium
CCGCGTAGTGCGTCGGATTGGTGACGACCACCGTCGACTTGGGCACTTCACTCATCATGCGCCGCGACGCCATTTCGCGTTGCACGCGGCGGATGCGCGCCTTGACCTGCGGATCGCCTTCGGAGGAGCGCATTTCCTCGCGAATGTCCTGCTTGGTCATCTTCAGCTCGTTCTCGTGCTTGCGCCTGGCCAGCAAGTAGTCGATCACGCCGAGCGCGACGATCGCGGCCAGCGCGGCGAGCACGCAACTCATCAGGATGTGGCCGACCGCAGCGAGCGCCGGTCCCAGTTCGAGCGAGCCGACGGCGATGATCTCGGCGATGTGCTTCCACGCGACGAGCGACATGGTCGTCGCGATGACGCTGATCTTCGCCACCGAGCTGAAGGTCTTGACCAGCGCCTGCGGTCCGAACATGCGCTTCAGCCCGCTCATCGGGTTGACCTTGCTCGGATCGATTTCGAGCGCCTTGGGCGTGATTTGGAAACCCGTCTGAGCGAATCCGACGAGCAGCGAGAGCAAATACAGCGGAGCGATCAACGGCACGACGACCAGCGCCGCGCTTTGCACGATGCCCACCATCAAGCCCGCCGCGCTCTCCGGCGTAAGGTCGCTGCGTCCGAGCGCGCCGAGGTTCTGCAGCGTGTCGGCGATCGTCGCCGCGAGCTCGGACATCAAGGCGCCGCCCGACAACGCGAAGGTCATCAGCCAACCGACGAGCGTGATCGCCGCCAGCAGTTCGACGGAGAACACCACTTGGCCCTTTTCACGCGCCTCCTGGCGACGACGCGGCGTCGCCTCTTCGGTGCGTTGGTCCTTGTCGTCGTCGAACAGCGCCACGTTAGGCAGCCTCCAACGCTTGCAAGACGCGCTCGAGTCCGCCGTCGAGCATTCCGTACAGGTGACCGAGCGCCGGCGCGATCAGCGGCATGAAGATCAGCATCGCCACGAGGCCGATGGTCACGCGCAGCGAGAAGCCGACTTCGAGGACGTTCAAACTCGGCGCCGTGCGTGCCAGCAAGGCCAGCAGCATCGACGACAGCATCAACAGGAGCAGCACGGGCGCGGCGAAGGTGATGCCCGCCGAGAACATGTCGCTCATCAGGCGCAAGAGCGTCTCGCCGACCGAGGCGTTGAAGGCCGTGCGACCGATCGGCGCGCGCTCGAACGAACTCGCCAGCGCGCGAATCAGCAAGTGGTGCCCGTCGACCGCGAGCAGTCCGAGCAGGAACATGCCTTCGTAGAGCTGCGTGATCAGCGGCGTGCTGACGCCCGCAACCGGATCGACGACGCTCGCCATGTTGAAGGCCATTTCCTGGCCGACCATTTCGCCCGCGACGCGCACGGCGAGCACCACGAGCTGCAGCACGAAGGCGAGCGCGACACCGATCAACACTTCGCGCCCCGCGAGCAAGGCGAAGACCATCGGTTCGTTCGCTTCGGGCAACGGCGCACCGTGCACCGAGAACAGCACCAGCGTCAGGCTGCCGATCAGGCCGATCTTGACGCCGCCGAAAATGCCTTGGGCGCCGAAGAACGGTGACGCGAGCACGAAGGCGCTGGTGCGCACGAGGAACAGTCCCACGCCGGCCAGAGTTCCTTCGCTGAGCACGTGCGCGTTCCTCAGGAGAGTCCGAAGGTGTGAAGTTGCTCGAAGATGCGCAGCGTGTAGTCGCGCAAGATTCCGAGCGCCGGAACGAGCAGCAACAACGAGACGCCCATCACGGCGAGCATCTTCGGGATCAACGAGAGCGTCTGCTCCTGCACCGAGGTCAGTGCCTGAAACAAGCTGACGCCGACGCCGATGATCAGGCCGACGAGCAGCACCGGTCCGGCGAGGATCAATGTCGTGACGAGCATTTCGCGCGCGAGCTCGGCGATCTTGAGGTCGAGGTCGTTCATGGCGCTTTCAGGTGACGACGAAGGAGGTCACCAACGACTCGCACAAGAGGTGCCAGCCGTCGACGAGCACGAAGAGCAGGATCTTGAAGGGCGTCGAGACCATCACCGGCGGCAACATGAACATGCCCATCGAAAGCAGCACCGTGGCGACGACGAGGTCGATGACGAGGAACGGCAGGAACAGCAAAAAGCCCATCTGAAAGGCCGTTTTCAGCTCGCTCGTGATGAAGGCCGGCACGACGACGCGCAGCGGCAAGGGCGCGCCCGTGCGTTCCTCGGGCTGCAACTTGGCGAGGTCGGCGAAGAGTTGCAGCTCGCTTTCGCGCGTGTTGGCAACCAGGAAGCCGCGCAGCTCGACCCAAGCGTTCTCGCCGGCATCCTTCATCGCGATCTGCCCGGCGTGGTACGGCACCCAGGCGCGGTCGTGGACGCGTTGCGCGACCGGCGCCATCACGAAGGTCGTCAGGAACAGGGACAGTCCGATGATCACCGGATTGGGCGGCAGTTCGTTGGTCGACAGCGCGCGACGCACGAACGACATGACGATCACGATGCGCGTGAAGCTGGTGATCGTGATCAGGATCGCCGGCAAGAGCGACAGCACCGTGAGCAGCACCGCGATCTCGACCGCGGTCGACATGCGGCCTTCGCTGAGCGGCCCTTGCGCCAAGTCGTCGAGCTTCGGCACGCCCGCTTCGACGGCGCGCGCCGCGGACTCGACGGTCGACGAGGCTTCGACCGTTTGGCCGAACACCGCGCCGCAGAAGAGCAGCAGCACCAGCGCGAACAGCAGTCCGCGCGTGAATCTCGGAGCACTGGCGGTCAACCGAGCACCCCTTCCTTGCCGAGCGCAGCTGTGGCCTTCTTGGGACGCAGCTTCTCGAGCACGCGACTGAACGAGTGCAAATCGGCGCGCGTCGCCGCGGCCTCACGCTGCGGCGCGATTACCGCATCGAGCTCGGCGATCGACGAAACTTCCTTCTCGCCGACGCCGATCAGGAAGGTGCGGTCGTAGCAGCGCACGACGGCGATCCGCTGTTTGCCGCCGAGCGGCAAGACGTCCATCACCTGGAGCGAACGCTGGGCGGCGCGCGTTTGAACCGCGCGGCCGATCAAGCGCCGGAAGCCGTAGGCCAACAGGCCGACGAGCACGAGCAGGCCGACGCACACGAGCAGATAGCGCGTGAGGTCAGGGCCCTGCGTACCGCCGAGATCTGCTGTCTCGAGCACGACGAACGAAAGGGGGATCGCTTGCATGGGTTGCAGGGCGTCGCTCCGTTGCATGCGGGGAGGGAGCGCGACCGGCTGGACGCCTTGTCGAAATTTTCGACGCCGAGCTTGTGTCGTTTTTTTCGACAGTTGCGCGGCGCGGTCCTGCGCGCACTTTTTGGGGACGCACTGCGCGCGTCTGAAACGGCCTCAGCAAGCCCGAGATGCAACCTGGCGCCGTCGCGCGCCGCGCTCAGGTCCGGGTGTCGCGGCGACCGATGCTGGGTCCGTCCGCAGACCCAACGGCGTGGCCGTCGACTGTGTTCGGGCGATCGATTCGTCGTCGCCATCCCCCCCGCGTTCGCTTCGACATCGAGCATGCACAGCCTCTATCGCGCTCAACTCGCCCTCCAACGCCTGTCCAGCCTCTCATCGCCGCCCGAGACGACGGTGCGCTTGCTCGAGCTGACGCTCGAAGCGGAGACGTCGATGCAGGAGGTCGTCGCGCTCGTGCGCACGGACCCGGCCTTGGCCGCTGAAGTTCTGCGGGCGCGTCCGCGCGCGACCGGAACGAAGCGCTTCGAGTTGCACATTCCCAACGCCGTTCAAGCCCTCGGACTCGGCGCCTTGCGCGAGTTGGCGCTGCGCCGTCGCGTGCGCGGCACGATCACCGTGCTCGACGCACCCGACGGTGCGGTGTGCACGTTGACTTCGCGCAAGCACGGAGTCGCGTGCGCCGTCGCCGCCGCCGAGATCGCGCGTTTGCGCGCCTATCCGGAGCCGGAAACGGCCTACGCCGGCGGACTGCTCGCGTCGATCGGCTCACTTGCGCTGTGGGATCTGTTCGAGTCCGAAGTGGGCGAGATGCGCAGGCGCGCGACCGGCCACGAACTCTCGCGCTTGCTCGAACTCGAGCGCGCCGCCTTCGAATTCGACCACGAGGAGCTCGCGGTCGTGATGAACGACGCTTGGAGCTTGGGGGCGGAGCTGCACGACGTGCTCGCAGCGCTGTACCACGCACCCGGCGAAGTCTCGAAATTCAGCGTCGCGGGCGCAGATTCCGAGCTTGCGAGCATCGTGCGCGCCGCGTGGCATGTCGCGCATCACGCCGGCTTCCCGTTGTTCGCGCGCCTGCGCAACGAGCCGCTGCCCGCCGACGTCGAGTCGTTGCTGCAACCGCTCGACATCGAGAGCCTGATCGCCGATGTGCGCCGCGCTGTGAGCGTCACGTCCGGCATCGCGCGACCGAAGGCGCACACGCTCGACGACGTGTTCACGACGATGACGCACGCCAACACCGAGTTGCGCGATCGGCTGGTCGTCACCGAACGTCGACTCGCGGCCGAAACCGCGGTGAATTCGGTGCTTCAAGACGGTCTGCGGCGCCTCGGCGACGGTGATCCGTTGCCCGGCGTCATGTTCCGCGCGATGGAATCCGCCGACTTCAAACGCATCTGCTGTCTCGAGGTCGACGCCGCCTCCGGAAAGCTGTCGGTCGCGATTTCGTCGGCTGCGAGCGGCTCGAATCGCGTTCGCGAAGGCGCCTGGTCGCCGTTCCCGATCGACAAGCCGCACCTCGGCACGCCGTGCATCATCAGCCGCGGCGACGGCGTTCCGGTGCACCAACTCGTGCTCGAACTCGTCGGCGTTTCATCGGCCGTGATCGCGCCGCTGCAGGATCTGCAAAACGGCAAGCGCCTGTACTTGTGCGCCGATCGCGGGCCCGCTGGGCAAGCACCGATCGACGGCGAAGATCGCTGCCTGGGGATCATCGCGGACCAAGCGAGCTTGTTGCTGAAGTTCGAGTTGCTGACGCGCGAGAAGGAGCGCATGGCCACGCAGGATCCGTTGACCGGAGCTGCGACGCGCCGGCGCCTGATGGAGCGTCTCGAATACCTGAGCATTCAGGCTGAACGCACGCGTCTGCCGGTGTCGCTCCTGATCATGGACCTCGATCACTTCAAGAAGTTCAACGACACGCTCGGCCACCAAGTCGGCGATCGACTGCTGGTCGACCTCGTCAAGGTGTTGACCGAGCACGTCCGCAAGGGCGACTTGGTCGCGCGCTACGGCGGTGAGGAGTTCATCGTGGTGCTGCCGAGCTGCGCGCTCGAACAAGCCCTGGTCGTCGCCGAGGAATTGCGCGCGAGCATCTTCGAGTACGGACGCTCGCAGGGCGATCTGTACCGCGGCTTGTCGGTGTCGGTGTCGATCGGCGCGGCGCAGTTGACGCAACCGGAGACGACGCTGGCGCTGATCGGCCGTGCCGACGCGGCGCTGTACGAGGCCAAGCACGCCGGGCGCAATCGCGTCGTGCGCGCGGCCTGACAGTTTTGTCACGCCGCGCACCGCGAAAAATCGGAAGTTCTCCCCGCAACAAGTCCGGTTCGCGCGTCTAGAGACGTGCAGACGTGACGGACGACCCGCACTCGTTCGAGACGTCGAATGAAAAGGACTCTCCTGATGCTTGGGCGTCGACCGTCAACCTGAGGCGGCCGACGCCTATTTTTTTGGCCGCGGTGCCACGCGCGAAGCGTCGTGCTGCCCTGCGCGAGGTCGCCTCGCCGCGCGGCGTCAACCGGCGCAGTCGCAGGCCGAGCCACCGTCGGAAGCGACGGTTTGACCCGCGAAGGCGCGCCGCGCGGCGCGCGCGAGTTGCAAGCGCTGCGCGGATCGCTCGAGCTCGTGCGTGCACGCGGCGCGCAACACGGCGAGCACGCTGCGACAGCGTTTGACGTCCTCGATGTCGACGGCGCGAGCGCGCTGCGCTTCGAAGGCCTCGGTGCAACGCCGCGCGGCGGCCTCGAGTGCTTCCGACGGCGTGCGCGCGTCGTCGACGAGCGCCAACAGCGTCGTCAACGACTGCTCGTAGGTCGCGCGCGTAGAGACTTGCTCGCCCATGGGCTTCACGCGCCGGGACGAGCGCCGACTTCGACCTGCTGCCAGGCCTGCAACAAGTTGACCAGCACCGTGCGCGCTTCGCCGAGCGGAGTTTTGCTGCGTTCACGCAACGCAACGCGCAGCCGGTCTTCGACGAACAGGTAGAGCTGCTCGAGGTTTTCGGCCAGTTCGGGCGCGCGGTTCTTGTCGAGCGCGACGCGCAGCTCGGCGACGATCGCGTCGGCGCGCGTCACGAAGTGCGCGAAACGCGAGCCGGCCGGGCCGGGTTCGAGCTGCTCGGCCTGTTCGAGAAAGCGCAGCGCGCCTTGGTAGAGCATGCGCACGATCTTGATCGGCGGCGCGTTCTCGAAGGCCGACTCGCGGTAAGCGGAAGCTGCGTTGCGAAGGTCCATGCGTGGTTCGTAGCGAGGGTTGGTCGTCGTTAGCTGCCGAGCGAG
The DNA here is from genome assembly GCA_964358875.1 of uncultured Planctomycetaceae bacterium. GTDB lineage: Bacteria > Planctomycetota > UBA1135 > UBA1135 > CAYHRR01. The sequence goes on from CAYHRR010000072.1 coordinate 6,448, forward strand.
GCGCTTTGGCTCTGCAGCCGAGCCATCAGCGATTCGAGCGCGGAGAAGCGCGCCTTGAGTTGGTCTTCGTAGCGCGTCAGTCGCGTTTCACGTTGATCGATGCGCGCGTTGAGTTGCTTGATGTTCGCGGTCCACGCCTCGACGCGCACGTCGAAGACACCTTTGAAGAACTGGCCGTTTCCGTTGCCGTAGCTCTTGACCACCGCGTCGATCGCGCGCGCCAGGTCGTCGCCGAGCCCGGTGTCGGTGGTCTGGTCGACGTAGTAGTTGGCCGAACCGACCGCGGCTCCGCCGTTGTCGAAGCCGTCGGTGTCGGCAAACAGGTTGCCGAAGGCGGCGAGGTCCGCGTCCATCTTCGCGTCCATCACCGTGTCGTTGATCTTCAACGTGCCGTCGGCGTTCGACTCGATGCCGACCAAACGCGGCGTGCCGTAGCCCGTGGTGTCCGCGTTGATCTGTGCCGAGGTCTGGCCGAACATCACGCCGTTGAGCGTGCGTTGGATCGTTTTCAGCGCGTTTTCGCCGAACAACGGCCCACCGGCGCCGCTCTCCTCGTCGTAGGAGTTCTGCGTCTTGATGTACTTGACGACCTCGTTGTAGGCGTCGGTGAACTCCTTCACCTTGCTCTTCACGGCGGCCTTGTCGGGCGCGACCGTCAGCGTGACGGTCGTGTTGATGTCCTGCTGCAAGAGCGAGAGCGTCACGCCCGCGATCACGCCGGTGAAGTCGTTCGACGTGCGCTCGACGGTCAAGCCGTCGATCACCGCGATTGCGTTCTGGCCGACCGAGATGTTGTTGCGACTCTGCGCCACGCCTTGCGCGTTCGGAGAGGCACCGTTGACCACCAGGCCCGTGACCGTGCTGGCCATGTTCTCGAGGCGAAAATCCTCGCCGGTGTCGTTCGCGGTCAACACGAGCTGCCAATTCGGGCTCGCGTCCGTGCCCGAGTTGACGACGGTGGCGGCGACTTTTCCGGAAGCGACGGTGTTGATGCCCGAGGCGATCTCGTTGAGCGTCGACGTCGTCGTGCCGAAGGCGACCGAGTAGGTCGTGCCGTCGTAGTCGAAGCTGACCGTCTGGTTGGCGGCGGTGGCGAGATCCGTGTCGGGATCGAGCACGCCGTCGAGCGCCCAGCGATCGGTGGTCGCCAACTGTTGCGCGTCGACGGTGTGTTCGCCCGCCTGCGCGGCGCCGCTGGCGCTCGCCGAGACGATGGTGTCGTCGCTGGAACTCACCTTGAAGGCGAGGAAGCTCGAGAGTTGGCCCAGCGAATTGGCCTTGTCGCGCAGCGTGTTGACCTTGGTTCGAAACTGCCCGAGCAGATCGATCTTCTTCTGCGTGACGATGTTCTTGTCCTGCATCTGCTGGATCGGCAGACGCTCGACGGAGAGCAACGCGGCGATGATCGCTTGGGTGTCCAAGCCGCTGCCCAGTCCGCCGATGCTGATAGGTGATGCCATGCGTGCCTCGTTGCGACGCACGGTTATCGGCGCGCGGTGCGAGCGGGGTTAGGTCGGCGGCGGGAACCGTTGCGGCGCGAGCTGCCTGCGGCGCACCAGGAATTTTTTTCAGCGCTCGAGGCGCTTCGGCGGCCTCGGCGATGCGCCGACGAAAACGCGGGGCTTCAGCGCGATGCTGAAACCCCGCGTAACCCGATCGGCGCCGAAGGGGCGCGCCGACTTCCTCTTCCAACCGTTCTCAGCGCAGCAGCTGCAGCGCGAGCTGCGGCTGCACGTTGGCTTGGCTCAGCACGGAAACTGCGGCCTGTTGCAAGATCGAGTTGCGCGTCAGGTCGCTCGTCTCCATGGCGACGTCGACGTCGCGCACGCGGCTTTCTGCGGCGGCGAGGTTCTCGCGCGTGTTGAAAATCGAGGCGATGGCGCTCGTCAAACGGTTCTGCGAAGCACCGAGCGCACCGCGCGCCGTCGAGACGCTGTCGATCGCCGCGTCGATAGCCGTGATCGCCGCCGAAGCGTTGGTCGTCGAGGTCACGTCCTCGCCGTTGACCGACAAGCCCGTGGTGGTCATGTCCGACAGGCCGATCGCGATCGACTCGCCGGAATTGGTGCCGACCTGCACGCTGAGCGAAGTGGTCGTGCCGTCGAGCAAGCTGACGCCGTTGAAGGTCGTTTGGCTCGAAACGCGCGCGATTTCGGTCACCAGCGCTTGGAACTCGGTGTCGAGCGTGGCGCGGTCCGCCGTCGTCAGTGTGCCGTTCGACGATTGCACGGCGAGTTCACGCATACGCGTGAGGTTGTTGCTCACTTCGCCGAGCGCGCCTTCCGCCGTCTGCGCCAGCGACACGCCGTCCTGCGCGTTGCGGCCGGCGACCGTGAACGAACGCACTTGAGCGCGCATGCGTTCGCTGATGCCCAAGCCGGCGGCGTCGTCGGCTGCGGTCGCGATGCGCAGACCGCTCGACAAACGCGCGAAGTTGCCCTGCAGGCGGGTTGTGACAGCCGAGAGATTGCGTTGCGACGTGAGCGCCGCGACGTTCGTGTTGACTCGAAGACCCATAGCTCTGTGTTCCTTGGTTGGATTCCGTGGGTATGGAGGCCTGGCGACGCGCAGCGGGACGCGCTGAACGAGCGCGCTCTGCGGACCGCAGGACTCCACCTCGCGTCACCGGCGCTACACCCTCCCCACCGCGGGTAGCGCGCATAGAACCGGAGCTCGAGATCGTCCGAGGCTCTGCTTGGTTCGCCGGCACCGTCACCGGTTGCCCGCACCCGCGCTTTGCCTTGGACAAGCCCGACGATCGGCGTGCGGCGGCGCGCGCCTTCACAGGATTTGCGAATTCCTATGCGGGCCCATGGAGCACCGCGCAACAAAGGAAAGAGCCTCGTTACGCGGGGGGCGCGGCACGAGGGGCTGGGGGCGAAGACCCCGGGCCCCCACAGCCAACAAGCCAGGGGAGAGGCGTGACCGGGTCCCCGACTAGGGGACGTGGGGAAAGCGGGAACCCGGCCGTGGGAGCTCCATTTACTGGAGCAGTCTCAGCGCGAGCTGCGGCTGCGTGTTCGCTTGCGCGAGCACCGACACCGCGGCCTGCTGAAGAATCGAGTTCCTGGTGAGGTCCGCCGTTTCCATCGCGACATCGACGTCACGAATGCGGCTTTCGGCGGCCGACAGGTTCTCACGCGTGTTGAAGATCGACGCGATGGCGCTCGTCAGACGATTCTGCGAGGCGCCCAACGAGCCGCGCGACGTGGAGACGCTGTCGATCGCCGCGTCGATCGCCGTGATGGCGGTCGAAGCATTGGTAACCGACGTGACGTCTTCGCCGTTGATCGACAACCCGGTCGTCGACATGTCCGAGAGACCGACCGAAATCGTCTCGCCGGAGTTGGTACCGACCTGCACGCTGAGTGAGGTCGTCGAGCCGTCGAGCAAGTTCACGCCGTTGAACGTGGTCTGGCTCGCGACGCGACCGATCTCGGTGATCAGCGCTTGGAACTCGGTGTCGAGCGTGGCGCGGTCCGCCGTGGTCAACGTCCCGTTGGACGATTGCACGGCCAATTCACGCATACGCGTCAGGTTGTTGCTCACTTCACCGAGAGCTCCTTCCGCGGTCTGCGAGAGTGAAACGCCGTCTTGGGCGTTGCGGCTCGCCACGGTGTACGAACGAACTTGTGCCCGCATGCGCTCGGAAATCCCGAGGCCTGCAGCGTCGTCCGCCGCCGTAGCGATTCGCAAGCCTGAAGACAGGCGCGAAAAGTTGCCCTGCAAGCGGCTGGTCACCGCAGACAGGTTGCGCTGAGAGGTCAGCGCTGCAACGTTGGTATTGACTCGAAGTCCCATGGTGTGACGGTTCCTTGGTAAAAACGAACGAAGCAGTCGTGGAGAAAATCCGAACGCCCAGCTCCTCGTGTTCCGCGCCGCTGCTTCGTCCCGTTCGTGCGCAGAGGCCTGCGCGCGCTCGGAACCGGCGAAGACCGGATGCCCGGATGGATTCAGTGCTGCGGCGGGTCGCCGAACGAGTTCGTCGTTCGGATCGGACGCGGCGCATGCCGGGGCGGCAGTGCGGATCGGCGTGCGTCGGGCCTGCGGCGGTCGCTGCGATTTCGTGCTCGTTCGAGCGCGAATTCACCACGGCCTCGGCCCGCGCTCACGCGCGCTCCGCGAAGGCGCGCGCCTAGTTGCCGAGCAGTCGCAGCGCGAGCTGCGGCTGCGTGTTCGCCTGCGCGAGGACCGACACGGCGGCCTGCTGCAGGATCGAATTGCGCGTGAGGTCGGCGGTCTCGAGCGCCACGTCGACGTCGCGGATGCGACTCTCGGCGCTCGACAGGTTCTCGCGCGTGTTGAAGATCGACGCGATCGCGCTGGTCAGGCGGTTTTGCGACGCGCCCAGCGAACCGCGCGCGGTCGTGACCGAATCGATGGCCGCGTCGATCGAGTTCAACGCCGTGCTGGCGTTGGCCGCCGAGACCACGTCGATCGCGTTGATGGTCAACGCGGTGATCGTCATGTCGTTGAGCGAGATCGAGATCGTCTCACCGGAGTTGGTGCCGACCTGCACGCTGAGCGAAGTCGTCGTGCCGTCGAGCAACGTGACGCCGTTGAAGGTGGTCTGGTTCGACACGCGTCCGATCTCGGTGATCAGCGCCTGGAATTCGGTGTCGAGCGTGCTGCGGTCCGCAGTGGTCAAGGTGCCGTTCGAAGCCTGCACCGCCAGTTCGCGCATGCGGTTGAGGTTGTTGTTGACCTCTTGCAGCGCTCCTTCCGCGGTCTGCGACAGCGACACGCCGTCTTGCGAGTTGCGACTCGCCACCGTGAGCGAACGCACTTGCGCTCGCATGCGCTCGGAAATGCCCAAGCCCGCCGCATCATCGGCAGCGGTCGCGATACGCAGACCGCTCGACAGGCGAGCGAAGTTTCCTTGCAGTCGACTGGTGACAGCCGACAGGTTGCGTTGAGACGTCAACGCGGCGATGTTGGTATTGACTCGGAGTCCCATGACAATCGTTCCTTGGTTAGCTGAGGTAGGAATTGCGCTGCGCGGGTGGAGATCCGTGCAGCGGGCATGAACCCGCCTTTCCCGAAGCGGGCCCTTCCGGCGCATGAGCGTCGGTTGGATGGATCCGCACGCGAGCCAAGGGCAAGACAGCAAGGCGGCGCGCGCGGCGCGACCGACGAGTGAGTCCTTCCCGTGACGCCGGCGGCTCGGATCCGCGCCCGGCATGTGGGCGGATCCTCGAGCGCCGCGGCGTCAGCTGCGGCGGATGTCGCACGACGACGTTGTGTCGAGCTGCACCGATCCCGCGGTGCGGCTCGCCTACGTCGTGCGAGTGATTGGGGGGGTTGGCAAAGAGCGAAGCGCGGTCGCGGTCTCGGGCGCGATCGTTTGGATCGGGGAGGTCGCAGCAAGCGACCTCCCCTTCACAGCGACCGGCCAACAAGGCCGTTTCTCTCGGGTTTTCAGGCAGCTTTGAGCGCTCGCGGCTTCCCCGCGGCCGCCCGCTGAGGTCATCCGCGCACGCCTTCGCGCAG
>CAYHRR010000073.1:0-11899 GCA_964358875.1 uncultured Planctomycetaceae bacterium
TGTCCGTGCTTGTCGAGACCTTCCGCGCGCGCGTCGACTTGACGCTCGTGGCAGGCACGCCGCTCGCGGCGCAACTGGAACGCGCGTCCGGCGGCTTTCGCGCCTTCAAGATCGACGTCCCCGCCGACGCGCGCACGTTGCGCCTCGACCTGTTCGACGTGACGAGCGATCTCGATCTGTACGCGCGGCACGGCGGGTCGTTCCTCGCGCTCGACGACGACGACGTCGCCGCATGCGAACACAGTTGGGGCCACGAAACGCTCGTGCTCACGCGCGAAACACAACCGGCCTTGTGCGCCGGTGCGTGGTACGTCGACGTCGTCGATGCGCTCGGCCCGCAGTCGGCCTTGCCGTTCAAGCTCCTCGCGACGTTCGACTCCCGGGTGCCGGGCGCGCTTCCAGGATTGCCGCGTTTGCCGAGCGCGACGGGCTCCGGTCCGCTCTCGCGCGCGCTGGCTGCGGTGGTCGAGGTAGCGACCGACGGTGGAATCGGCAGCGGCTCGCTGCTTTCGAGCGACGGTTGGATCCTGACCAACGAGCACGTCGTCGGCGCCGACTTCGCGACCGAGATCGTCGTGTCGATCACGCTCGATCCGAGCTTGCCTGCGCGCGAGTCGTTCCGTGCGCGCACGATTCGCATCGATGTCGAACGCGACCTGGCGCTGTTGAAGATCGAGAGCGGGCTGTACGGCCAGGCCCTGCCGGCGGACTACGCGCTTCCGACGATCGAACTGGGCAGCAGCGTGCGGCCGGCGATCGGCGACGTGCTGTGGGTCGTCGGTTATCCGGCGATCGGAGGCAGCGGCAGTCGTGTCTCGATCAGCGCGACGCGCGGCGTGGTCGCGGGGTTCGAGCGCGCGGATTTCGGCGTGTTGATCAAGACCGACGCCGAGATCACCGGCGGGAACTCCGGCGGCGCGGCGCTCGACGCGCTCGGGCGCTTGATCGGCGTGCCGACCTCGACCATCGAGAACGGCAGCGGTCAGATCGGCTACGTGCATCCGATCGCAGCTCTACCCCTCGAATGGCGCACGCTCGCCGGGCTGCGCTGACCGCCTACGTGTGCGGGCGGCGTTCGCTCGCTCGCGAAGTCGTCCGCAATTCGGACCACGACAATTCAGCGAAGTCTGCGTAGACGGACCCTGCGCGATGCGTATCTGTGCGTACGATGGCCGCGCCTTCGACCGTGGCGAACCGACTCGCAGCCACGTTCGCAGGAAGTGTCCTTGGCAACGGCAGTAGCTACGTCGCGCGGCTCGTCAGGAACCGGCGCGCGGCGGAACACGAACTCACTCAGGAGGAATCCATGGCTCGAAAGATCTCGTTCGCGTCGCTTCGACGCGTGTTGGTTGCACCCGCGTGCATCGGTTTGCTCGCGCTCGGAGCGAGCGCACAGAAAGTCACGCTGACGGCGATTCTCGACGGCGCGCAGGAAGTGCCGCCGAACGCGAGCGCGGGCAAGGGCACCGCCTACGTGATCGTCGATCGCGCCGCGAACACGCTGACCTACGCGCTGTGCTTCGACGGCATGGGCACAGCGGAAAACGCAGCGCACATCCACGGCTTCTCGCCTCCCGGCGCGGCTTCGGGCGTGTTGTTCGCGCTACCGCTGGGCAAGTTCAAGAGCGGCGTGCTCGCCTACGCCGAGGCGCAGGAGGCCAACATCTTGAACGGCCTGACCTACCTGAACATCCACTCGGTCGGCATCGGCGCCGGCGAACTCCGCGGGCAGTTGGTGCGCTCGGAGGCGCCGTTCACGTTGACCGCGATCGCTGACGGCGCGCAGGAGATCCCGCCCAACGGTTTGGCGGGCAAGGGCGTCGGCTGGTTCAAGTTCAACATCGTCGCGAACACCTTCGACTATGCCTTCACGCGCGCGCTGCTCGGTTCGGCCGAGAACTCCGCGCACATCCACGGCTTCTCGGCGCCGGGCGTTGGTTCGGGCGTGCTGATCAACCTGCCGCTCGGTTTCCACAAGACGGGCACGTTCGCGTACGGGGCGGCGCAGGAGGCGAACTACTTGGCCGGTCTCGCCTACGTGAACATCCACACGGTCGCGCTCGCCGGCGGTGAGATCCGCGGTCAGATCGTGCCGACCAGTTCGAACCCGACGACCTACTGCGCGGCGAAGCTCAACACGGCAGGTTGCTTCGCCAACGTGTCGTTCAGCGGTGCGCCGACGCTCGCCGCGCCGGATGACTTCCACGTGCTGTGCAGCAACGCGATCAACAACATGTCGGGCATCATGTTCTGGAGCGCGCTCGGCACGAACAACGCGCCGTTCTTCGGCGGCACGATGTGCGTGAAGTCGCCGGTGATCCGCACGGCGGTGATGAACTCGGGCGGTTCGCCGACCGGTGTCGACTGCACCGGCACTTACGACTTCGCGTTCACGGACGCGTACATGGGCGCGAACGGGCTGAGCTTGGGCAGCGCGGTCTACTGCGAGTTCTGGTACCGCGATCCGGCCGACCCGTTCACGGTCAGCACCTCGAACGCGCTGTACGCCGAGATCTACTGAACCAGCACGCCGGTGAATCGATGCGCCCCGCGTTCGCACCGGCGAACGCGGGGCGCTTTCGTTCGCGCGGACTCAGCCGTCGACGAGGTCGAAGTAGTAGTGCAGCGCGAGCGCCGTGAACGCGTCGGCGATCTTGCCCGAACGCAGCAGCGCGCGCGTCTCGTCGCGGGTGAAGCGGCGCGTGGTGATCTGTTCGCTGTCGTCGAGTTCGAGCGGGTGCGTCTCGTCGCAATCGAGCGCGGCGAAGGCGTGCGCGTAGTGCGCGCTGATGCCGTTGGTCGGATAGAAGCCCGGCAAGGCGATCAGCCTGTCCGCGCTGCAACCGGTCTCCTCGCGCAGTTCACGGCGCGCCGCAAGCTCGGGAGCTTCACCGGTGTGCATGCGTCCGGCCGGCACTTCCCAATGCGTCTTGCCGTGCGGATAGCGGTATTGACCGATCAACACGATCGAACGGTCGCGCAGCACCGGCACGACGCACACCGCGTCGGGCACTTCGAAGACGTGGTACTCCTGCAGCCCACCGCCCGGCAGCACGACCATGTCGCGACGCAGGCCGCACCAATGCGAGTCGTAGAGACGTCGGCTCGAGTCCACGCCGAAGGGCGGAAACGGCGGGGGATCGGACGGAAGGGCGGGATCGTGCACGTGAGTGGTGTGAGTGCGAGGTCGGTGCGGAGTTTCGCGACGCCGGCGCTCGCGCTCAGTGCGCCGCGTCGTTGCGAGGCCACAGCGCGCGCCAGTCTGCGCGCGCCGAGGCGGTGCGGCCGGCGAGCCGTTCGAGCAGTGTGCGCGAGACGCGCAGGTCCTCCAACGCCGTTTCGCCGAGCGCTTGGCCGCAGGCCTCGACGATCGAGGCGCAGTCGAGGTGGTGCAACTCGAACACCTGATCGGGTCGGCCGCACTTGGAGAACTTGCGCACGGCGAGCGTCACTTGCTTGACGCCGACGATCGATCCGATGTTGTCGACGAGGCCCGCTTCGCCGTCGCACAGAGCGACGATCGGCACGCGTCGCGCCGCGATCGACACCAGTTCGGCCTCATCGTCGATGTCGCGCGCGACGGCGTGCAGATCGGCGTCGATGCACAACGCGTCGCGCAAATGGGTGTAGCCGTCGTGCTCGCCCAAGATCCCGAGCAGCAACTCCGGCGAGCTGATCACGATCACGTTGGCGAACACGCCGCGTTCGAGCAGCACCTTGGCGGCCTCGAGCGCCTCCGTCGACGCCGAGCCCATCGCGAACACGTGCACGACGTTGTCGCCGGGTTCGTACCCGGCGTAGCCGCGCCAATCGACGAGGTAGTAGGCGCCGGCCAAGCAGTGTTCACGCACACGCGTGAGCAAATCCGCGTCGTTGGAAGTCGCTACGAGCGCTTCATCCGTCGCGTCGCCCCATTCCGCGCCGGCGCCTTTGGGTTTCAACGCGCCGCTGAACGAGCCGGGCACCTTGGAGTTCGCGTGCGTGCGCAAGTTCTCTATCAACAGACGTTGCGGGATCGCGCGCGTCACGGCGCGTATCAACACGCCGCGCCGGCCGTCGTTGCGATCCTCCATGTGGCGCGCGATCGCGTCGGACAAAATCCAATCCGTCTCGATCGCGAACAGCGGTTCCCAGGTGATCAAGTTCGGAATCTGGATGTCGCTCTTCCAGGAGTGCTGCGCGCCTTCAGGCGAGAGCGTCACTCCGCTGGGCGTGCCCATCACGACGAACTCGGCGTTCCAATACAGGTTGTAATAGAGCTGATCGAGCGCGCGTTTGATGAAGAAGTCGTACACGGTCATGATCGGGAAGAACGGCACGCCGGTGTAGTGCGCCATCTTTCCGAAGGCCGCGACCGCGCTCATGCAGTTGGCTTCGGCGATCTCGAAGCGAATGTGGCGCGTCCACACTTCTTGATGCGTGACCAGCGACGGATGGCGCACGTCGGGATTGATCGATTCGTCGATCGGCACCTCGCGTTGCGGCCCGTAAATGCGCTTGTCCATCACCGGCGAGACGTTGGTCGACGTGCCGACATCGGGTGACAAGGTCAGCACGAAGTCGGCCGCCGTCTTCCAGCGCTGCTCGTCCTGCGTCAGTTCGCGCGAGCCGGACATCTTCGGCCCGCCCTCGTCGGCCGTGCCGATGCGCACGAGTTTCGACGCGAGCTGGCCCCACATCCACTGCGTGTGGGCCATCGGGAACAACGAGAGATCGATGCCGAGCGACGTGGGCAAGCCGCCGTCGTGCGCGATTTGTTCGCGCACCCAACGGCGGTTGGATTCGCGCAACGCGCGGTGTGCTTCCATGCCTGCGGCGAACAACTCGTGACGCGCCGCGAGCACCTCCGCTTCGCGCGTACCGGCTGGAAACAGCGCGAAGGGATCGTCCCAGGTCAGCCCGACGTGCTCGAGCAGCCGCGTGATTTCCTTGCGCTCGGGCAAAGCCGAGTGGTTCGACGGGTCGGCCGAACATTCGAGCGCCCAGCCCTTGATCGTGTGCGCGATGATCAATGTCGGCTGGGTCGTCTCACGCCGCGCTTGCGCGAGCGCGGCGATGACCTTGCTGAGGTCGTGGCCGCCGACATCGGCGAACGAGCACAACAGTTCGTCGTCGTGCAGCGCTTCGACCAGCGGCTTGCAGAGCGGCCGCATTTCGATCGCGCGTCGGCGGATCTCCGCCGCGTTCTTGGAGAGCAGCAGCGTCTGGAACTCGTAGTCGGAAAGCACGCCCTCGAACAACTCGCGATAGGCGGCGCCGCCTTCGCGTTCGAAGAACTGCTCGCGGAACCAACCGTGACGCAGTTGCACGACCTTCCAGCCGTTGGCGAGCGCGGTGCGCTCGATGCGATCGCAGTCCGCGCCGCGCAAGCCCGCGCTGGTTGGGGATGCGCGTGCCGTCGAGGTTCTGGCGGTTGTAGTCGATGATCCAAGTCACGTTGCCCAGCTGGCGCTCGGCGACGTCGGGCAGACACTCGAGCAACGAGCCCTCGCGGAACTCGCTGTCGCCGATCAACGACCAGAAGTGCGCGTGCTGCGGGACACTCCAGCCGTGGTCGTGCGCATAGCGGTAGGCCAGCGCCAGGTACACCGACACGACCGGCGGAATGCCGACCGAGCCCGAGGGCAGGAAGTGGAAGGAGTCCGGGTCGCTGCGCGCGTGGTAGCTCTGGAAGACGTCGGGGAATTCCTCCGACTTGAAGGCGCGCAGCGTGTGCATCGCGAGCTTCTGTTCCTCGGGCGTGAGCCACGTGCCGTCCTCGCGCCGGAACAGTTGCATCAAGTGGTGCAGCGAGTGGTCGACCGGTGACGCGTGCGGCTTGCAGCACACGTAGTCTTGCGGCTCGCGCACGACGAGGTGCAGCGCGGAGAGCAGGTGGAACGAACTCGCGCACGACGCCGGGTGGCCGCCGACCTTCGGATCGCCGGGGCGCTTGTCCTTGCGTGCGTTGGCGACGTGGATCATCGCCTGCGTTTGCACGAAGGCGCGCTCGACGATGCGCGTGAGGCAGGCCAGGTCCGCGCTCGAGAGCGCCGTGGTCGCGGACGAAGCGATCGGAACGATGGGGTTCATCAGTTGAGTCCGTGCAGGGTCGCCGGCCGGACGCTCGGGGAGCAAGGCTGCGGGTCGAGCGGGATGCGCGCGCAAGTCGTGGGTCATCGAAAAGGGCTTGATTCAGGTGGTGCGGCGGCGCTCTGCGAGGGGGCGGGATCATAGCTCCGCGCGCGCGAGATTCCGTGCGTGGACCCGGCGCGCCCGATGATCAGCGCGCCGCGCATTCGCGCTTGGGCCACGCGCTTTGCGGGCACTGTCCCTTCGGGGCATGGCTGGCGCCGTGTGCGCGGCGCACCCATACTTCGACCCGACCGTGACGTCCTGCTGAACGCGCAGTCGACGGATTCCAGCGTGACCGACACTCAGATCATCGTTCTCGGGAACTACGCGACGCAGGCGGTCGGCGCACTGCTGATCGCGCTCACGCTGCTCGCGTTGTGGCGCAGTTACCGACGCGCGCATCTGCTGCACTTGGCCGTCTCGTTCGTGTGTCTCGTCGTGTACCTGTGCGGCGCGGCCTTCGCGATGCTCGCCTCATCGCACTATGCGGCCGGTCATCCGGTTCGCCTCGTGACGTCGTCGATCTCGCTCGTCGCGGGCCTCGCACAACCGGCGTGGATGATCCTCGGAGCGGCGGAACTGGGTTGGCGCGTCGGCGTCTCGCGGCGCGCGCTCGTCTGGGGCAACGCGCTCGTAGCTCTCGTCGCCATGGCGGCGGTCGTGCTGACCGTCGAGAGCACTCCCGACGCGCGGCTGTTCGTGCGTGTCGGATTGCGGGCCTTGATCGCAGGCGTCGGTTTCGCCGTGGCGGCTGTGGTGATCCTGCGAGCACGAGCGAGCGCCTCCCGTTTCGGTCGCAGCATGACGGGTTGGAGCTTGGCGCTGTATGCGGGCGCGCAGTTTTTGACCTTCGTCGTCAAGCTGTCGATCGTCGGCGGCGGTCCGAGCTTCGAATGGAGCTTGTATTCGGGCTTTTTCGACGTGTCGGTGCAGATCGCGATCGGCATCGGGCTGATCACCTGGCACTTCGAGGAGGAGCGCGCGGCGTCGTTGCGTGCGAGCGCCGACTTGCGCGCCAGCGAAGAGCGCTTGGAGCAATCGCGGCGCCTCGAAGTCGTCGGTCGGCTCGCCGGCGGCGTGGCTCACGACTTCAACAACGTGCTCACGGCGGTCATGGGCTACTCCGACCTGTTGCGCCAACAGCTCGCGCAGCACGCCTCCGCCCACGCCTTGCTCGATCGTCTCGACGAGTCGATCGGACGAGCCGGCAACTTGACCGCGCAGTTGCTCACCTTCGGCCGCAAGCACGCGTCGCAACCGCGCGAGTTGGATCTCGTCGAAGTGATCGAGCGCCAAGAGCCGGTGCTGCGCGGCATGTTGGCTCCGCGGATCCGCTTCGAGCTCGCCGGCGAAAGCGGTCGCTGCACGGTTCGCGCCGATCCGACCGAGATCGATCAAGTGCTGCTCAATCTCGTGTTCAACGCGCGCGACGCGATGGCCGACGGAGGTGTGCTGAAAGTCGCTTGCGTTCCGATCACGCTCGATGCCGCGAGCGCGGCAGAGCGCGACCTCGCACTCGGCGACTACGTGCGCTGGAGCGTGACCGACACCGGACACGGCATGGACGCCGAGACGCGCGCGCACGCCTTCGAGCCGTTTTTCACGACGAAAAGCGCCGGGCGCGGCACCGGGCTCGGGCTCGCGTCCGTGTACGGCATCGTGCGCCAAGCGGGCGGCGCGATCGAAGTCGACAGCGCGGTCGGCCGGGGCACGTGCTTCACGATCTTCCTGCCGCGCATCAAGGCGCCGACACCGAGCCTCCCGGCGCCGCGGCCTGCGCGGCCGACGAATCGGCGCGTGACGATCCTGCTCGTCGACGACGGCAGCGAAGTGCGCGACACGCTGAGCCAAGCGCTCGACCGCGAGGGTTTCTCGGTGCTCGAGGCGCGCAACGCGGACACGGCCCTGGAGCGCCTTCAACGAGCCGACGAACACATCGATCTGCTGCTGACGGATTTCGTGCTGCCCGGCATGCGCGGCGACGAACTGCTGGCAGCCGCGCGCGCGCGGCGACCGGGCCTCAAGGCGATCGTGATGTCGGGCCATGCCGAGCGCGCGAGTGCGCCCGAGCAGCTCGACGTCGTTTGGTTGCGCAAGCCGCTCGCGCCGAACGAGCTCGTGCGCGCCGTGCACGAGACGCTCGCGGCGCAGGCGCGTGCCGGCGAGCGCTGACGCAGCGTGGATTACCGCGTCGCGAGCGCCGCGCCGTACAGCTCGCGATAGCGCGCGACCATGACGGCGAAGTCGAAGTCTTGTTCGACGCGTCGACGATTGCGCGCGCCGAGCTCGAGGCGCAACGCGCGGTCGGCGAGCAGGCGCTCCAGAGCGGACGCGAAGGCCGCGCTCGTGCCGGGCTCACGTAACGCGACGACGCCGTCCCACGCTTCGCGCGGCAGCATCGCGCGCACGTCGCCGACATCGGTCGCGACGACCGGCAGCGAACTCGCCATCGACTCGAGCAACGCGATCGGCATTTGCTCGGTGTTGCTCGACAACGCGAACACGTCCATCGCTCGATAGTGCGCGCGCGGATCGGGGTGGTAGCCCGCGAAGTGCACGCGGCCGCGCAGCGCCGGTGTCGCCGCGAGCGCCTCGAGTCGGTTGCGTTCGGGGCCCTCACCGAGGATCAGCGCGTGCACGTCATGGCGCGTCGCGCACTCGGCGACCGCTTCCAGCAGCCGCGGCAGGTTCTTCTCCGGCCGCAAGTGTCCGACCGCGCCGACGACGAGCGCGTCGCGCGGAATGCCGAGCTCGTCGCGCAGTTGCGCATGACCGTCGGCGGCGCTGAAGCGCGCGCACTCGATGCCGTTGGGGATGAACACCAAGCGCGGCTCGGCGATGTGCCAGCGTTCGCGAGCGATGCGCCGCAGGTTCTCGGAAATCACGACCACGCGCGCGTTTCCGCCGCAGGCGAGGCGTCGCAGCCACACGCGCCGTTTTTTGAACGCCAGCACTTCGTCGGGCAGGAAACCGTCTTCGTGGTGCACGACGCGCAGGCCCAACGAACGCGCAGCGAGCACGCTGTCGATCGCGCCGAAGTTGTAGGTCAGCACGAGTTGCGGCGCTGCGCGCGCGATCAACTTGCGCATGCGCAGCACGGTCGCGAGCGAACCCGCTTTCGAAGGCGCGTCGACAAAACGCACGTCGAGTCCGCTGTCGAGCAACGCGCGCGCGTCCGTCCGACCGTCCATCGCGACGATCACGTGACGGAACTCGCTGCCGAATGCGGCGAGCAACTTGGCGACGCGCACCTGCGGTCCGGCCGGAACGAAGGTCGAGAAGACGTGCAGGAAAAGCGGCGCGGTCACGGCGCCCGTTATCCGATATTCGCGGCAGCGTCGTCCATGCTCATCGCGCGCACGGCGACTTCGAGGAAGCGCTCGCGCTCTTCGACAGGCTTCCAGCCGAGGACGTTGCGCGCGAGGTCGCAGGCCAGCGGCGCGGCGAGCGCGCGGCTCTTCAAGTCGCGATAGCTCGGAAAGGCTGCGTCCTTGCGCCGACCGGCCTGCTTCACGAGCCACTTGCCGATCTCCATGGCCTGCGACTTGAACAAGGAACGCGGATGGAAGTGCAGCGCGCGTCCGGTCGAACGGCGCAGTTCTTCGATCACGTCCTGCGCGCACAGCTTCGGATCCGCGGCGATGTTGAGCGCCTTGCCGTCGAGCTCGGAGCCCTTGTGCAACGCCGCGCGCACGAGTGCTTCGGCGACATCGTCGACCCACACCAGCGGCAGCGCGTTCTCACCCGCGCCCCAACCGACGCAGTGGTTGTCGCGCACCCACAAACCCAGGCCGGAATGCTGCAAGGCCGTGCCGCGACCGAGCACGACGCCCGGACGCAGGATCACCAGCGGCAAACCCTTGGTGCGGTGCAAGACCGTGAGCGCCTGTTCCGTCGCGATCTTGCCGCGCGCGTACAGCGAGCGACCGTCGGGCGCGGGATCGGTGTCGAGCGAGTCGGCGATCGGCGTCGTGCCGCGATCGGCTCCGAGGTACAGCGCTGCGATCGTCGACGCGAACACGTAGCGTTTCACGCCTTGCTCAAGCGCGACCTCGGCGACAGCGACCGAGCCCTTGACCATCACGCGCTCGACGGCTTCCCAGGAATTGCCGTTGCCGGTGGCGAGTTGCATCACGCAGTGCGCGCCGCTCAGAGCCTCGCGCAGTCCGCTCGGATCTTCGAGGCTGCCGCGCACGAGCCGCGCCTGTCCGTTGCGCGCCGCTTCGATCAAGAACGGCGGCAAGCTGTGCGCGCGACGCACGACGGCGGTCACCGGCACGCCACGCTCGATCAACTTGGCGAGCACGCGCTTGCCGATGAAGCCGGTGCCGCCGAGCACGACGACTTCGCCGGGACGCGCCGCGCCCGCCACCGGAATTTCGACCGGCGCGTGCGCGTTTTCCTTGATCCACGTCGTGGCGGCCTCGCACCACTCGAGCACCTGCGCGCCCTTGTCCGCGTCGATCGGCGGCGCCGCACCGACGCGCAACGCGGCATGAAAAGCACGGATCGAGTCGCGCATGCCGACGAAGAACGCGTCCTGGCGCGCGCCCAACCCGAGCGTGAGTTTGAAGTAGTCGCCGAGCACGCGCCGCGCCGAACGCCGGATCTCGCCGCCGCGCCGCCAACCGGCGAGAAAGCTGTTCCAGAAGTCGAGGTGCAGCGACTTGGTCTCGCCCGAGATGTGGTTGTGGAACAGATCCGCTTCGAGCGAGCCGTCGCTGCCGTGCACCTCCAAGGTCGAACGCGTGAAGCTCGCGCCGAAGTGCAGGAACACTTCGACCGTGCCGCGTTCGGCGCGGCCCGCGACGATCCAACGCTCGTGGAACATCTGGCCCGGCTGGAGTTCGCGCGAGGCGAGCATCGTCGTCGCCACACCGCGCGGGCGGCCGACGAGTTCGGCGATCTGCGCGAAGGGATGCGGCGCCTGCTCGAACACGATGTTGCGCGGCTCGCGGAACATCCAGTGCGAGAAGTCGCCGGCGTCGAGCTGGCGCAGCGGCACCGCGAGGCACACGCGCACGTGCTCGACCTTGCCGATCTCGCCCGCGCGCACGCGCGTGAGCAAACGCGCGAAGGCCGGATGGTGCGTCGCGTTGTGATTGACGCCGAGCACGACGCCGGCGGCGCGCGCCAGCTCGCCGAGCGCGTGCGCGTCGGCGCTCGACAAGGCCAGCGGCTTCTCGACCAACACACCGATGCCGAGCGCGATGACTTCGCGTGCGACGGCGACATGCAAATTCGGCGGCACGAGCACGTGCGCGACATCGATCTCGTGCGCTGCGAGTTCAGCGATCTTCGCGACGGCGTGCGGCACCTTGAAACGCCGCGCGGCGGATTGCGCGCGCACGAGATCGGCGTCGCAGATCGCGACCACCTCGACTCCCGGCGTGTTGCGCAGGATTTCGAGATGAAAGTCGGCGATGAAGCCGGCGCCGACGAGGGCGACGCGTGTCGCCCTGTTGGAGAGACGGTTGGAGAGGTCGTGGGCCAATTGCGGGGCGCTGCTCGAGCGTGACGGAACGGCGTGGGCGGCCGCGACGATTTGGGGCGACATGGTAGGCGGGGCGCAGCGGGACTCAACGCGCACGGCTGGATCGGCGCGCGCACGCCCGGATCTGGTGCGCAGAAACAGCTCGACGTTCGAGAATCGGGCGCGACGGCGCACGGGTGCCGGGCGTCGTCGGAGCGGTGCGCGCGGGAAGCGGCCTGCAGAGCGCTCGTCCGGCCGCGTCGAGTGCCGTGCGGCGGCCCGCACCGAGCTCGGCCAAGCGCGGCCGGCGTT
>CAYHRR010000074.1:0-11884 GCA_964358875.1 uncultured Planctomycetaceae bacterium
CGCGTTGGATGCGGATCAGCGCTTCGACGCTGGTCGCGGTGCTCGGCCTGTACTGGTTCGTCGAGCGCGCCGGTTGGTTAGCCTAGGCCGCATGTTGCGCGTGATGCTCGTAATGCTGGGAGGCGGCGCGGGTTCGCTGGCTCGCTGGGGGCTGTCGAGCGCCACGCAGCGTTGGCTCGGCGCCGCGTATCCGCTCGGGACCTTGGCGGTCAACGTGCTCGGTTGCGCGGCGGCAGGATGTGTCGCCGCGTGGCTCGAAGCGCGCGCGCAGGCCGACGACGGCATGCGCCTCTTCGCAATCGTCGGCGTGCTCGGCGGGTTCACGACGTTTTCCGCCTTCGGACTCGACACGCTCGCGTTGTTGCGCGACGGACGCAGCGGCGCGGCGCTGGGCAACGTGGCCGCCAACGTGCTGCTCGGATTGGCGGCGACGGCGCTCGGCTGGAGCGCGACGCGCGCGTGGATCACGTAGTCGTGTCGCGATAGCGCGGCACGCCGCGCGCGGCATCCGGCTGGTGGCGGATGTTCTCGCCTTCGACCATGAAGACCACGTCTTCGGCGATGTTCGTGGCGGAATCGGCGATGCGTTCGAGGTGCCGCGAGACCGACAGCACTTGCACGGCGCGCTCGACGGTCGACGGATCGCGCATCATCAATGCCGTGAGTTGCTCGAACATCGAGCGTTGCAACGCGTCGACCTCGTCGTCCTGCGCACACACGCGTCGCGCGAGGTGCGGGTCGTTTTCGACGAGTGCGTCGAGGCTCTGCGAAACCATGCGGCGCACCGTGGCGACCATGCGCGCAAAATCGAAATCGACCTGCAGCGGTTCGTGCGTCGCCAGGAACAGCGCGCGCTCCGCGATGTTCTGTGCGAGGTCGCCCATGCGCTCGAGGTCGTTGTTCACCTTGAGCACGGCGACGATGTAGCGCAGGTCGCCGGCGACCGGCTGGTGCAGCGCGAGCATCTTGAGGCACGCGTCCTCGACCTCGAGCTCCTTGCGATCGATCGCGTCGTCGCCCGCGAAAACCGCGCGCGCCAAGGCCGGGTCGCGGTCGACCAGCGAACGAATCGCCTGGTTGATCGCCTCCTCGACCATCGCGCCCATCGCGAGCATTTCCTTCTTCAGGCGATCGAGGTCGTGGTTCAGGTGCTTGGTCATGATTTTGCGCTCGTCGGCGCGCGCAAGTTTCGTGAGCTACACACCGCGCCGCAAGCCTCGAATCGTGCGTCGCCGGCGAATCGTCGTCGCAACCGGGAAGCCGTGGCCGTTCGCGCGCCGCGCGCGGAGCGCAAGTCGGACGCTCACTCATGCCGCGGCCTCGCTGCCGAGTTTGGCGGCGCCGCGCAATTCAGCACGAAAGCGTAGGGCCCTGAATTGCGAGGGCGACGCTGCGGGGCGGACAAAGCGCTTGTCTCGCGGTCCTGCGTTCCGCCAGAATGCGCGCGCTTGCGCCGGCCGCTCGTCGCGGCCCGAACAGGCAAATTCGGCGACGGGTCCCCACACGTAGGAATCGTCGCGGCGCACCCAAGCCGGTGCGCGACACCGCAACCCAAGGATCCTCCGAACCGATGAACACCCTGCTGCTCGGCGCGCTTGCGCTCGCCACGACGTCGACCAACGACGCCACGACCGCCACGAACAACTGGACCAAGCTCGACCGCGAGATCGAATCCCTTGCGGCAAGTCTGAGCGCCGAGGGCGCCGCCGGCGCCTCGGTCACGGCCTACATCAAGACCGCCTACCGCAATTCCCCCGACATTCAGGTCGGCGGTAACGACGAGGGCGGCTTCTCGGTCGACAACGCTCGCCTCGTGTTCTCCGGCAAGGTCGGCGACTATGAGCTGAAGGCCTCGGTCGAGGCCACCGGCGCCGCAGCGACGATCAAGGACTTCTACGCGCGCTGGAAGTTGTGCGAAGAAGTCACGGCGCAGATCGGCAACTTCAAGACGCCGTTCCTGCACACCGGCGTCGAGTCCGACGACGCGATCATCTTCTACGACCGTTCGACGAACGGCGCGCTGTGGGCCGCACGTGAGCCGGGCGTCCAGCTCGCCGGCAAGCACGGCCAGATCCAATGGTGGGCCGCGATCCAAAACGGCGGCGACACGCAAGGTGACGAGTTGCTCTTGTGCGGCAAGGCGACCTTCGCGTTCGTGGGCGAGCCGATCGCAATGAAGCAGACCGGCGGTTTCGGCGTCGATGCGCCGACGCGCGTTCAAGCCGGCCTCGGCTACGTGGACGACGCTTCCGCGACGACCGGCACGGCGACGGCGACCGCGGTCGAAGTCATCGGCACGACCGGACCGTTCTTCGGTCTGCTCGAAATGGTCGACTACGACGACGGCTTCACTGCGGGCAACCTCGCTGCCGGCAACGCGAAGAAGGCGGCCGACGCCGACGTCGCCGAAACGACCCCGTGGGGCATCACCGGCGGCTGGATGATCTCCGAGAAGGGCGAAGTCTCGCTGCGCTACGAAGACCTCGACGACGACAACGACTCGACGCGCATTTGGGCCGGCTACAACTGCTACCTCCAGGGTCACGCCCTCAAGTGGCAGTTGAACTGGGTCAGCACGCAGAGCGACGCCGGCGACGTGGACGAGCTGATCCTCGGCTTGACCGCCTCGATCTGATCCGCGTTCGATCGCACACTACCGGCCGCCGGGGCCCTCGGGGCGGCGGTTCTTTTTTTTTTGCGACCGTGAGTGTCCGTGCGTCGGGAGGCGCGGCTCAGGCGTTACTCACGCCTCGAACGGTAGATGCACGCGGAACGTGCTGCCGCGACCGACGAGGCTCTCCAATGAAACGCGGCCGTTGAGCGATTGCGCGAGGTGCTTGACGATCGCCAAGCCGAGCCCGGTGCCGCCGAGCTCGCGCGAACGTGCCTTGTCGACGCGATAGAAGCGCTCGAACACGCGTTCCTGATCGCGCGCCTCGATGCCGATGCCGGTGTCTTGAACTTCGAGCGTCGCCTCCCGTTCGCCGCGGGCGAGGCGCAAGGTGACGCGACCTCCGGAGGGCGTGTACTTGCAGGCGTTGTCGAGCAGGTTGTCGACGATCTGGCGCAGGCTCTCGTCGTCGGACAAGAGCACCAAGGGCTCCTTGGGCAACTCGACGGTCAGCACGAGTCCGCGGCGCGTAGCGACGTCGCTGAAGCGCGACGAGCTCTCGCGCAGCACGCCGCGCATGTCGATCAAGCGTCGCTCCGGTCGCCCTTCGTTCGACTCGATGCGCGCCAAGGTCAACAGGTCGGCGACGAGCGCGGTCAGCCGCGACGACTGCTCGCGCACGCGCTCCAAGAAGCGCTTCGCCGTTTCCTCCGGCATCGCGCGATCGTCGAGCATCGTCTCGACCATGCCGCGGATCGCGGTCAACGGAGTCTTGAGCTCGTGGCTGACGTTGGCGACGAAGTCACGCCGCATCGTCTCGAGCTTGCGGAGCGCCGTCACGTCGTGCAGCGCGACGACCGCGCCCGCCAGCGCGCCCGAGCCGTCGCGCAGGGGAGCGGCGCGCAATTCGAGCACCACCTCGCCCGTGCCGATGCGCGCGCGGCATTCGAGGTGTCGTTCCGCCGACGAGGCCCGCGCGGCTTCGAGGATCTCGCACACCGGCCGCACGCGCGTCAGCTCCCACACGCGTCTGCCGAGCGCCTGCTGCGGATCGATGTCGAGCAAGCGTCCGGCGACGGCGTTGAGGTGCAGCACGCGTTCGTCGCCGTCGACGGCGATCACGCCTTCGACCATGCTCGAAAGCACCGCGACCAGCTTGTTGCGATCACTGGTGATCGTGGCGAGCTGTCCTTCGAGCTGCGCCGTCATGCTGCCGATCGCGCCTGACAAGCGCCGGATTTCGTCGGCGCCGTCGACCATCGCGACACGTCGGTAATCGCCGCGCGCGATGCCCTCGGCGAGCTCGGTCATCGCCGACAGTGGCGCGCTGATGCGCCGCGCGAAATACAGGGCGACGACCACGGCGAGTCCGGACGCGACGACCGCCGTCCATGCGAAGGTCGAACGCAACTCCGCGATGCGTCGATCGATCTCGCTGAGCGGCACGGCGGCGCGCACGAAGCCGAGCGGAGTCGCGCCGTCGCTCACGGAGCGTGCGACGTACTGGTAGCGCACGCCGGTCGTGTCGCTCAGGCGCTCCGCGCTGCCCTCGCCGTGCTCCAACGCGTCCTGAATCTCCGGTCGATGCAGGTGGTTGTCCATCACCGCGGGCGAGCGCTCCGAGTCTGCGATCACGACTCCGTCGGCGCGCACCAAGGTCAGGCGCGCGCCCGTGTCCCGACCCAGCGCGACGATGCGTGCGTCGAGATCGCCGCTGTCGTGACCCTGGAGCGCAGGCCGCGCGAGATCGGCGAGCAGCACCGTGCGCGCGCGCACGGCGGCGAACAGATCGCGGCGCATGTCCTGATCGGTGAGACGCTCCGTCCACAGCTCGACCGAGACGGTCGAGAGCACGATCAAGGCGACGCAACCGAGATAGAGCCGCCAGAAGAACGACGCGCGCATGGGCGGGGGAGTCTAGCTACGGCGGCGGCGGCGCTCGTGCTCAGACGTCTTCATCCTTGAAGCGGTAGCCGACGCCGCGAATCGTCTCGATGTACTCGCGCTTCGTGCCGAGCTTGCGACGCAGCGCGCCGACGTGCACGTCGATGTTGCGGTCGATCACGACGGCGTGATCACCGATCGCGCGCGACAACAGCTGGTCGCGCGAAAATACGCGGCCGGGATGTCCGGCGAGGAAATGCAACAGACGCATTTCCGTTGCGGTGATGGTCACGGGCACACCTTCGACGGTGACTTGGTGCTTGCCGACGTCGACCACCAAGTCGCCGCGCGTGATGCGTTCGCCGACCGAGCGCTCTTCGCGCATCGGTCCGCGGCGCAGCACGGCCTTCACGCGCGCGACGACTTCCTTGGGACTGAACGGTTTGGTGACGTAATCGTCGGCACCGAGTTGGAGTCCGAGCACGATGTCGCTCTCCTCGCCCTTGGCCGTCACCATCACGATCGGAATGCCCGCTGTGATCGGATCGGTCTGCATGCGCTTGCAGATTTCGAGGCCGTCGAGGCCCGGAAGCATCAAGTCGAGCAGCACGAGATCGGGATTCTCGCGGCGCACCTTGGCCCAACCGTCCTCGCCGTCGTTGCTGGTCACGACGAGGTAGCCCTCGCGCCTCAGGTTGTATTGCAGGACTTCGAGGATGTCGGCCTCGTCCTCGATCACGACGATCTTCTCTCGTTTGCTCATGGGTGCGCCTACTGCGTTCCTTTACCTCATTTGGGTGTAGTCGCGACAGAGAGCCGGTTCCGAGTCAAGTGTCGATAAAGCGCGTGCGAATGAGGTCGGACGATGGCGCGCGCCGAGCGGCGCCTCGCCGGCGCGCGTGCGCATTGCGTCCGCGGAGGGCGTCGTCGCGCTCGTGAAGCGCAGGCCGAGGACGCCGCAGGACTGCAGTGCGGGCGCGTCGCTCCTATGCTCCGCGGGCACATGGAACCGAGAGAAGTCGCAGTTCGCAGGGGCTCCCGTTGAGCTTGGCCTGGACGGAGGTGCTCGTCGTAGCCCCGCTGGAATGGCACGAACTCGTCGCCGAGGCCCTGGCGCTCGGCCCGTGCACGAGCGTCGCGTTCGGACGACCTTCGCTCGGCACGCCCGAGGCGCCGCCGGGCTTCGACTACGTGCGCACGTACTTTCTCGAGAACGAGGACACAGCGGCGCTGCGCAGCTCGATCGCGGCCGCACTCGCGCGGCTCGGGCAAGCCACGGGAGCGCCGGAATTACGCGACTTGACGCCGCGCTTTCGGCACTTGCCGCCTGAGGACTACGCCAACTCTTGGCGCAAGAGCTGGAAGCCGATGCGTGTCGCGGATTTTGCCGTCGTGCCACGCGACTGGAGTGGAAGGTTGCGCGCGAGCGACACGCGCCTCGTGCTCGAACCCGGCGGCGCCTTCGGCACCTGTCGACATCCGACGACGCGCGGGTGCGTGAAGGCGATTCGCGAACGGCTGCGACCCGGCGAGCGCGTGCTCGATGCCGGCTGCGGCAACGGCGTGCTCGCGGTGGCGAGCGCATTGCTCGGCGCCGGGAAGGCTGTCGGTTTCGACATCGATCCGAGCGCGATTCCCTACGCGCGCGAGCTCGCCCAGTGGAATGGAGTCGACGAGCGCTGCGAGTTCCGCGTTGGCGGCTTCGAAGTGCTCGGCGCGCGTGACGGCGATTTCGACGGCGTGCTCGCCAACATCTACGCCGACTTGATCCAGAGCCACGCTGCACAACTCGCGGGCTGCCTGCGGCTCGGCGGGTGGTTCGCGTTCTCCGGATGCGTCGCCGACAAGCGCAGCGCGACGACGGCCTGCATCGAGGCGGCGGGGCTGCAGCTCGAGCAACGCCGGACCCGCGGGCGTTGGGACGTGTACATCGGCGTTCGGCGCCGCTGAGTTCGCCGCGGCGCGAGCGTGACGGTTGCGAAAAAGGCAGGCCGAGCATTGCGGTCACCGCCCGTGACGATTACCAAGGTAGTCGACAGCTACCGCGGTAGTTGTGATCCGCCCTGGTCCGCTTCTGGAGGCTCGTTCGATGGCTTCGCACCGTCGCCTGTTGGGATTCGTGGTGTTCCTCGCCCTTTGCGGTTCGCCCGTCCACGCCCAGGGTGAAAGCGCAGACGAGCGCTACGGCTTCGTCGTCGGGCTGTGCGACGAGAAGGAGTGGGAACTCGCTGTGCGCGAGGCGCGCTCGTTCCTCGCCGAGTTCCCGGGCCACGCCAAGGCCGCGCTCGCGCGCTACCGGCTCGCGACCGCGCTGTTCGAGCTCGGGCAACGCGAGCCTGCGCGCGAGGAGTACGCGCAACTCGCGCGCGTGCCGAGCTTCGAATTCGCGACCGAGGTCACTTTTCGACTCGGTCAATGCGAACTCGCGCTCGCGCATCCCGACCTGGCGCTCAAGTGCTTCGAAAGCGTGCGCGCGGTCGAAGGCCACTACCTCGCTGCGGCCGCCGAGTATTTCTGCGCCGAGGCGTTGTTCGCGACCGGCGACAGTGCTGGAGCCGAGCAGCGCTACCTGCGCGTGCTCGCCGATCCGCGTGCCGCGGAGTACGAGCGCGAAGCCCGCTATGGCTCGGCCTGGTGCGCGTACCGACGCGGACATTTCGACGAAGCTTGCGCGCGCGTCGACGAATTCACGCGCCGCTTCTCCGGCGACGCGCTCAGCGCGGAACTGCTTCATTTGAAGGGCGAAGCGCATCTCGCGGCAAAGCGGCCACGCGAAGCGCTGGCGGCCTTCGCGCAAGTGCGCGAGGGGACTTTCGTCGAGCGCGCGTTGCGCGGCGCGGCATTCGCGACAGTGGAACTTGGCGACCACGGAGCGGCGGCGAGCGCGTTCGGCGCGATGGCGGCGCGCTTTCCGACCGGCGAGTTCGCAGCCGAAGCGCGGCTCCAGCAAGGTGTCGAGTGGTTGCGCGCCGGAGATGCGGCGCGAGCTCTCGAAGTCCTGCGCGCGTGCGCCGCGACGGACATCGAGGCTCAGTGCTGGCTGACGCGCGCGCAGATGAGCGCGCAGGACGCGCTTGGCGCGTTGGCGACCGTCGACGCAGCGCTCGCGCTCGAACTGAAGGAGGAACAGGCGGAGCGCTTGAACGTCCTGCGCGGTGACGCACTCACGGCGCTCGGGCGAAGCGTGGATGCAGTGTTGGCGTACTCGCGCGCGAAGTCCGATTACGCGCTCTACGCCGCTGCGCTCGCTGCCTACAACGACGGGCGCGCGCAGGACGCGGCGCAGAGCGCGCAGGCGTTGCTCGAGGCCTTCCCGAGCAGCCTGTACGCATGCGAAATGCAGCTCGTCGTGGGTGAAGCCGCGCTCTCGGCCGGCGAGTTGCCGCGCGCGGAAGCGGCGTTTCGCGCTGCGATCGCGAGCGCGGCCGACGCCGGTTTGCATGCGCGCGCGTTGGCGCGCTGTGCGTGGTGCCGATTCATGAGCGACGACGCGCCTGCAGCGGAACAGCTGTTTCGCGAGCTGTTGCAGAAGTTTCGCGAGGCCCCGGAGGCGGATGAGGCGCGTTACATGATCGGCCGCTGCCGTGACAAGCAAGGCGACGCGGGCGGTGCTGTGCGCGCTTGGACGCTGTACCTCGAAAGCGCGCCGCAAGGCACGCACGCCGTCGACGCGCTCTCCGGGCTCGCGCGCCTGGACGCCGCGAATGCGACGCAATGGACGCGGCGCATCGCCGAGCAGTTTTCGAACTCGCCCGCCGCAGTCGCAGCGCTGCTCGACGCCGCCGAACGCGCTGCGCATGCAGGTCGACGCGACGAAGCGCTCGCCGTCTACCGCGACGTGCTCGCGCGCTTCTCCGCGCACGAACTCGCCGGCCAGGCACGCTACGGACTGGCGTGGTGTTTGTACGAAGGCGGGCAGCACGGCGATGCCGCGCGCGATCTGGACCTTCTCGTCGACACGCCGCAGCTCGCACCGGAACTCGCGCGGTCGGCGCTCGAGTTGCTCGTGTGGGCGCGCAGCAAGTCCAAGGACGCGGCCGGAACCGTCGAAGCCTATGGCCGCTTTGCGCGCTGCGGTGCCGAGCCCGCGAAGTTGCTCGGCGCTGCGCGACTCGCGGGAGCCGCGCTCAAGGACGAGGGCAAGCCGCTCGAAGCACGCGTTGTCTACGAAGACTTGCTGCGCGCCTCGCGCGATCGCGACGTGCAAGTTTCGGCGCTGATCGAGTGCGCGTGGCTGGCGATCGATGCCAAGGACGCCGACGAAGCGGAAGCGCTTGTGCGCACGACCTGGAAACTCACTCCGCAGGCTGCGACCCAGGCCGCACTCGCCGAAGCCTCGTTCTTCGTCGGTGAGTTGCGCTTCGCAGCACACGACGAGGCGCGCGCGCTCGCGCTGTACGAGCTGGCCGAGCTCCACGGTGCGCCGGGCCTCAAAGCGCAGGCGTTGTACAAGTGCGGCTTCACGCGTTTGCGCAACGACGAATTCGACGCCGCTGCGCTGTGTTTTGCGCGCGTCGCTTCCGAGCACGCCGCGCACGAACTCGCAGGCGAGTCGCGCTATTTGCTCGGCGAGTCGCACGCGCGCGCGAAACACTTCGACGAAGCCATCGAGGCGCTGGCCGCATTCGTGGCGCAGATGCCGCGCCACGCGAGCGTGCCCAAGGCGCTGCTGCGTTTAGGAGTCGCGCACGGCGAGCTCGGGCATTGGTCGCAGTGCGAGGCTGCGCTCGGCGAACTCGCGCGGCGTGCCGTGGACGGCGAGTCCAACGCCGAGGCCGATGTGTGGCGCGGTCGCGCCGCAGCTCAACGCAAGGATGCGCGCGCCGCGAAGGCGGCCTTCGAACGCGTGCTGGCGAAGGACCGCGGAGTGTGCGCCGCGCGCGCGCGCATCGAGTTGGGCCGACTCGCCACGGCGGCACATGACGATGAGGAAGCGTTGGCGCAGTTCCTCAAGGTCGCGCTGCTCTACGACGGCGGTGAGGTCGTCGCGGAAGCGAGCTACCTCGCCGGCGAGGTTCTCGAGCGCCTCGGACGCGTCGACAAGGCGAAGGCGCGCTATCGCGAACTTGTCGAAAAGCAGCCGGAAAGCGCCTTTGCAACCTTGGCTCGCGCGCGTCTCGACGCGCTCGCTCGCTAGTTCGATGACGAGGCTCGACGCAATGCGCATGCACACCAAGACCGCGACACGCTCCGGACACAAAAACGTCGTCATCGCGACGGCCTTGTGCGGCGCGGCGTTGCTCGCCGGAAATCGTTGGCTGCTGCCCGCGTTAGTCGACCTGCGACCGATGCGCGACGGTGAGCGCACATGGTCGTCGCGCGACGAGCGCATTCGCTACGCGGTGTGGGGCGCGCCGCTGGCTCTCGAAGGCGACGCCGACACCGCCGAATGCGAAGCGCACGTCACCTTGTCGCTCGATGGCCGCAGCGCGGTCTTCACGAAAGGTCGCGAAGGCGCGGATGTCGAGCTGTGGTTCGCTGAAGTCGATGCGGGCGCGTTGCGCAACGCACGGGCGCTCACCGAACTCGGCAGCCCGGCCGATGAGATCGCTCCGGCGTTCGGCGAAGGCGAGTTGTACTTCGCCTCGAATCGTGCCGGCGGTCGCGGCGGGTTCGACTTGTACGTCGCGACCTGGGACGGCGCGCACTTCGGCGCGCCCGAAGCGCTGGCCGACATCGACGGTCCCGCTGACGAAGTCGATCCGGCGCCCTGGGCGCACGGTTTGGTGTTCGCCTCGAATCGCGAGCACGACGGCCGGCGCGACTTCGATCTCTACGTGACGCGCGAGCGTCGCATCGACCGCTTGACGCAACTCGCCTCGGTCGCCGACGAGCGCGATCCCGCCTTGCCCTTCGACGGCCGATCGTTGTACTTCGCCTCGCAGCGCAGCGGTGATTTCGATCTGTACCGCGCGTTTCGCGAGAGCGGCGACTGGCTGGAGCCCGAACGCATGCGCGAACTCGCGACGGCAAGCGACGAACGCGCTCCGACTCCGACGCACGACGGCTTCGGTTTGATTTTCGCTCGCAGCGGCGATGCTGCACGCGAACTGTGGCGTTCGAGCAGTGTCGAGCTGTACCGCGGAACTGCCGGCGCGCCGGGCTGGATGGACCTCGCTTGCATGGTCGCGTTGCTCGGGCTCGCGCTGCTCGCCGTGCTGTCCAAACGTTGGCAGCAATTGGCCTTGCCCTACAAGTGCGTGCTCGTGTCCGCAGTACTGCACGCCGCGCTGTTCGTCGCGTTTCGCTTCCTCTACTCGGGCGTCACAGGTCCCGCCGCAGCTCCGGGCGAGGAACCGACGTTCGCGATCAACCTCGCGGCCGTGCGCGAGTCGCTCGACGGGCTCGTCGAGCGCGGCGGCATGCTCGCCGGCGGGCGCTCGAGCGCCGACGACGGCAAGGCGGATGAAGGCGCGGAGCCGCAGCGCGTTTCGACGCAGCGCACCGGCGCACTCGACGCTCTCACGTCCTCGTCGCCCCTTGCTTTCGAGTCGCACGAGTCGCTTCGAGCGCCGGACCGCAGCGCCGACACGTTGGCGCGTTCCGAAAGCGGCGCGACAGTGCCTGCCGCCGTCGCGTTGCCGCGCGAACTTGCCGAACGTCGCACGAGCGGGACCGAAGCGCTGCCGGCCGATGCACTCGCCGCTGTGCACCGAGAGCGAGGCGCGACGAGCATGAGCGGACCCGTCGCGTCGCCGTTCGCGCGCGGCGGCGACGAACGCGCTCTCGCGCCGTCGCAGCCGCTCGAACGCCGTGCTCGCACGGTTGCGAGCGACGTCGAGCCGACAGGTTTCACGCCGACTTTCGCGACACCGACTCTCGCGACGGCGCGAGCGCTCGAGGCGGGTCCGGAGCTCGCGTTGCCCGGTGAGGCGCGCGCGCGCACAGCGATCGGAGTGGGAGCCTCGGCACCGGATGCCGACGCGCGCTCGTTCGATGTCGCGCGATCGAGCTTCCGTGGGGCCGATGCGGACGAGGCGCCGTTGCTGTCCGACGCAACGCGCGCGCGAACGGGTGGCGCGCAGCAAGGAGAATTTGTTCAGGAGCCCTCGGAGGGACCGCAACCTCTCGTTCCGCGTTCGTTGCCGGAAGCAGTCGCTGTGCCGAGCTACTCGAGCGGCCCGCTGGAGCGTGGCGGCTCGGATCGTGACGTCGCAGGCGACGCAATCGGACCCGCGATCGCGTTGCCGCGCGACGCAGCTCGCGCGACGCCGAGTAGCGCAGCAAACGATGCCGCGCAGCTCGAGGCGCGTGCCTTTTCCGCGCGACGTGCGGACGGACCCGATGGCGACGGAGCCGAAGGGCCGCAACGCGGCGAGTCGAGCTCTGCGCTCGTCGGTGCCGCGCACGACGATGCTCCGTCGAATGCGCTTGGCACGAGCGCCCTCG
>CAYHRR010000075.1:0-11832 GCA_964358875.1 uncultured Planctomycetaceae bacterium
TGACCCGCGCAGCCTCACCCGCACTTGCCCTGCTTGCCCACAGCACCGCGGTCGGAGTCGTGCTCGCTGCACACCTTCAACGGACGGCAAGGGCGGCGATGCGCTTCGCTCGTCGATGACCGGACGCGCGAACTCGAAGAGCGGCGCGTGCCGGCGAGGTTGGTGACCACGCTCGCGCCGAAGCATGGCGACCATGCGCGCGCTCAGCCGTGCGCGCAGACGCCGTGTGTTGCGTCGCTCGCTCAGCGTTCGACGTGCACCGCGTCGTTGAACGGCGCGAGCGCAGCGCCGGGAGCGTTGAGTCCGCAGCCCGGTGGGCGTGCAAGCAGCACGATTCGGCCGGAGTAGCCGGTCGCGACGAGTTCGTCGGTGCCGTTGCGGCCGTCGACTTCCGCGCGGCAGATCCAGTGGCCTTTTTCGCGCTCATGAAAGATCGTCTCGGCTCGCCACGCGTCGCCGCGACGGCTCAGCAGCTCGACACGCGCGCTGTAGCCGAAAACAGCGAGCGTCTCGACCTTCGGGTCGACGTCGAAGCGCCCGGCGGCGACTCCGCGCATGCCCTGCGGTCCGACATAGATCAGCTCGGTGCGCCAACGCTCGTCGCCATCGCGCTCGTGGCGGAACACGAGCCCGTCGTCGCACACCGAGTAGGCGACCAACGCTGCGCCGAGCTCCGGCGGTCGAAGCGCGATGCGACCCATGCCCATCGCGCGTTCGTACACCGTGGTCCACTTCGGTCCGCGCTCGTCGATGCTCAGCACCTGCAGTTTTCCGTCGCGTCCGATCGTCATCACTTCAGCGGGCTTGCCCGGTCGCGTGGGGAGCACGACGGCATCGCGCACGCGCCCCGGGAGATTCTCGAGCAGCTCGACTTGGAAGCCGTCGATGCCGTCCGAACGCGGTCGCGCGCGGAACAATCCGCCGGGGCTCGTGAACACGAGCAGCTCTTCACCCGCCGTGCGCGGATCGAGCTCGCCCGCGACGATCGTGTGCACCTCGCGCGCGCCGACCGAACCGATCAGGCGGTTGTCGAGGTGCGCGTCGGGGTAGGCGACGACTTCATAGAGATTGCCGCTCTTCGAGCCGGTGTAGAGCTCCTTGCCCGGCACGCGCGCATCGACGTCCGCGAGTGCGAGTCCGCCGAGCCACGTGCCGTCGGCGATCGTCGTCACCGGCGTCCACTTGCCGCTGTAGGACCACAGCACGTGGCAGCGGCCTAGATCGTCGATGCCGACGAGCTCCGGGCAGCCGTACTGCGGGAACACCTTCATGCTCATCACGGTCCAGATGCCGACGCTGCCTTGGTCGAGCACGAGGCTCGCGTTCCAACCGGCGAGCGCTTCGAGCGGGACTTCGACCGACTTGGGATCGAGCGCAGCACTCGGCGTCGCCGCGTCGGCGACGGCATGGCGCTCGCCCGCATGCGTGCTGCGCGGTGCCGAGCAAGCGGCGAGGACTCCGGCGGTCGACAAGACGTACGCGATCGTTCGAAGGCTCATCGTGGTTCTCACAGGCTGATTTGCAGGCCGAAATACACCTGACGCGGCGGACCGGCGACTTTGCCCGAGCCGAAGAAGCCGCCGCGCGAATGCACCGACCATTCCTCGTCGAAGACGTTTGTCGCGCCGATCGAGAAGCGGCCCACGGCTTTGTCGCCGAGCGCGAGTTCACGGCTGAGCTGCGCGTCCCACACCGTGTGCGCCTTGTTGAGTCCGAGGTTGCCCGCAGCGTTCTCGGGCTCGGTGTTCGCGTCGTCGGAGAAGGACTCGCCGACGTGGACGCCGCCGAGTGCGACACGCCACCGGCTTTCGGTCGCGTACATCAAGCTCCACGCGGCCTTCTGGTCCCACGCGTAGGGCGTCTGATTGCCGTCGTTGGCCGGACTGGCGGCGTTGACGATCTCCGAGTCCTGCCAGGTCATCGAGGCTTGCACTGAGAAGCCTTCGAGCGCCGTGTTCAGCGCCGCGAAGTCGTAGTCGAGCACGACATCGATGCCGTCCGATTGGATGTCGCCGATGTTCTCGTACACGCCCGCGGCGTTGGTGGCGGCGATGTCTTCGAAGTCGATCTGCCACGCGGCCACGGAGCCGCTGAAGCCGACCTCGGTCTGCGCGCGCACACCGACTTCCCACGATCCGCCGTGCTCGAAGTTCAAGGACTGGCTCGGATCGGCGAGCGTCGTGTCGAGACCCCACACTTGCGGCGCGCGGAAGCTGCGTTGGTAGTTCGCGAAGGCCGCGACAGTGTCGGTGAGTTCGTACGACGCGCTCAAGCCGGGCAACAGGTCCGAAAACGACTGGTCTTCGGATTCGTCGGTGACATGGTCGTCGCCGCTCATCGACGGCACGTACTCGGCGCGCAGTCCGGCGACGATCTGCAGTTCCTCCGTCGGGTGGAAGGTGTCGTCGACGTGCGCCGACAGCGCCGTCAACTCGTACTCGATGTCGCTGATCGTCGTCTTCGCACCGCCGCCGATCGGTTCGGTCTTCGTCGTGCGGTTGGGCAGCAACTCATCGCTCGCGCGCAGGCCCCAGTAGATTTCGTGATCGAGTCCGAGCGCTTCGAAGTGCTCCGTGCCGCGCACGCCCGCGGCGAGGCTGTAGGCGTCGTCGTCGGTGACGCGGAAGTTGGTCTGCGGTCCGCCGGCGACCGGATCGGTGCGCGTCAGGTTGCGGCGCGTCTGCGCGAGCGACGCGAAGTACTCGAGGTAGGTGCGTTCGTCGCCGACGTGGTGCACGAAGTCGGTCAAGCCGCGGAAGCCGCGGAATTGATTGTCGGGGCGCGTGTTCTGAAAACGGTTGGAGTCGTAGGCCGCGAGCGTGAGACCGCCCGGCGCCTGGTGTTGGTTCTCGATGTAGCTCAAACGCAGCGCGCTCCAGCTCTCCTTGCCGTCGGCCCAGCGCAACTTGACGTCGGCCGTCGAGTACTCGAAGTCGCCGTTGTTGCGATAGCCGTCGCCGTGACGTTCACCGAGCGTCACCAAGTAGCCGAACTCGCCGTCGTTGTTCCCGGCCGAAAGCAGCGTGCTGAAGTAGCCGTAGGAACCGAAGGTCGAACGCGCTTCGTAGCTCTCGCCGTCGGGGATCGGCGCGGTGATCAAGTTGAGCGCGCCCGCGACGTTGTTCGGCGAGTAGCGCACCGCTTGACCGCCGCGCACGAGGTCGATCGCGTGGACCTGCTCGGTGATCAGCGGAAAGAACGAAAACGCCGTCCAGCCATAGGGCATCGGACTCGCGGGCACTCCGTCGATCAGCACGAGCGTGTACTCGGTCAACCCGTCGTCGGGCAGACCGCGCATCGAGAAGCTCGGCGCGGAAGCGTCGCCGCCGTTGTACGGACGCGTCGAAACCGAGGGCAGGTATTGGACGAGGTCGTTGAGGTCGCGCGCTCCGGTGCGGCGCACGGCTTCGGGATCGAGCACGTCGCGCGACGCGGGATAGGTCAGCGGCACCTTGGGCACGCCGTTCTGTTCGAGCGTGCCGATGACGATGATCTCCGGAATCGCCGTGTCCTTCGACGGCGCCACCTGCGGCGTGTCTTCGTTCTGAGTGCGCGTCGGTTCCTGCAGGTTCGCGGCGGTGGCGGCGACGAAGGCGAGGCAATGGCGAAGGGGCATGGTTTGTGTCGAGGTCGTCGTTCGGAAGGGGGCGGGGAGTTGCGTCGCGCTAGCGCGTGACGTGCAGACGATGGACGTCGATCGCGTAAGGCGAAGCGTCGACGAAAAGGCCGGTGACGTCGCTACGCCGCACAGCGATGCGCTGTGCTGCGTAGAGCGGAACGAGCGGCACGACTTCGTCGAAGTAGTGCTGGATGCGAGCGGCGAGCGCGCGCCGTTCGTCGTCGCGCACGGCGGCTTGGTAGGCCTTCACCAACGCGTCGAGTTCGGGCGCGCTCCACGACGCCGGCGTTTCGACGGCCGTACGGTGCGCCGGTTGCGGACCGAAGCGCGACGACAAGGTTGCCTGCGGGTCGTAGGGCGTGCCCCAGGTTCGTCCGAAGACGAGCTCGTACTCACCGGCCCACAGACGACGCGAGAACTCACCGCCGTCGACGAGCGCCAGTTCGAGCGTGATGCCCGCCGTTGCGAGTTGGCGCGTCAACTCGAAGGCGCCGCGCAGCAACGTGGGATCGCCCTCGGCGAGCAACAGTTCCGCCGCGAAGGGTTCGCCACCGGCGTGCGCGGAGGTTGCGCGACCTTGCGGCCAATCGGCGACCCACGGCGCGAACAACCCGGTCACCGGCTCGGCGAAGCCCGCTTCGATGATCTCGATCAGGCGCGCGCGATCGATCGCCGCAGCGACGCGCCGACGACGCTCGACATCGGCGAACGCAGACCGCGTCTGACCGAAGGCTAGGTAGCTCACGGCGGAACCGCGCACGACGTCGAGCGCAAATCCATCTCGCTGCGCGAGTGCGCGCGCGCGTTCGCGCGGGATCGACGGGTTCCAGTCCTCGACGACCGCATCGACATGGCCGCGTTCGAGCCCCCACAGCGCCGTTGCGTCGCGCGCCGTGCTGACGACGTACAGCGCGAGCTCGAAGGCGGAGCATTCGGTGCGCGCACCCGCGTAGTTCTCGTTGCGCTCGAAGCGAAAGCGCTTCATCGGCTCGTACTCGGCGATGCGCCACGGACCGGTGCCGTCGAGGCAGGGCTCGAGCTCATCGCGCCGCGCGCGCGGTCCGACGATCGACATCGGATTGGGAAGCGCGAGGTCGGCGAGCAAGTAATGCGGCTCGCGCAGCGTGAAACGCACCGTGCGTTCATCGAGCGCGTCGACCGACGCGATGCGCGTGCTCGCGGCGATGAAGGCGTCTTCTTTGCCGCCGATCCACTTGTGCATGTGTTCAGCGACCGCATGGGCGTCGCAGTTTGCTCCGTCGTGGAAGTGCACGTCCGGCCGGAGCGTGAAAGTCCACACGCGTCCGTCGTCGGACACGGTCCAACTCTCCGCCAGCGCCGGACACGGGCGCGCCTTCGCGTCCAACGTGACGAGCGTTTCGAAGGCGAGCGTCTTGTTGAGGAACCCGCCGCCATACACGAGCGGCGTCGGCAGCGTCTCGTACTCGGCCTTCGAGCGCGGACGCGTCGTCATCGCGATGCGCGGCACGCTCGCGGATGCGCTGGGCTCGTCGATGCGCGCCGTTTCCGTGCGGCAGGCGAGCTCGAGTCCGATCAACAACGCGGCGACGACCGCGCGCGACCTCGCGTGCGGCTCGCGCGTCGCCGTGTGGTCTGCGCACAGGTTCGAAGGAGCGGGCGCATGTCGTTTCACTCGGATTGCAGCGCGAAACATGAGGCTGCGTCCGATGGCAACGATCGTTCCAACGGACGCGCGCACACGAAAACGTGGGCTTCGCGTGCGCGGCGTTACGCACGCGAAGCGCGTCGTCACACGAGTGCGTCTCCCGAATCACACCGCGCGCCGTACTCACTTGCGCGCATGCCGTTCAGTTCACGATCGCGTCGTCGCAACGAGTTGCTCCACGAGCGCCGACGGTGCGTCGCAGCTCCCACGACGATCGCGCCGTTCCTGCGCCGCGCACAAATCTGTGACTGCGCCGCCGCGCACTTTCTAGTGGATCTGTCCCCCGAGCACCGAGGCACGCCGATGAACCGCTTCCTACTTCTCCCTTCGCTTGCCGTGTTGGCCGTGCTCGGCATCGGCTGCGCTCAGCCGAGCGCGAGGCCTTTCACTCCGCCGCCCGTCGCCGCGCTTGCGCCGCCTTCGCTCGACGCCGAGAAAGCGCTCGACTTCCCCGGGCTCCACAACGTCGTCGCCTACGCGCCGGGTCTTTTCAGCGGCTCGGTTCCCGAAGGCAAGGCGGGCTTCGACACGCTCCAGGGCCTGGGCATTCGCACGATCATCTCGGTCGACGGCGCGGTGCCGGACATCGAAGCCGCAGCTGCGCACGGCATGCGCTACGTGCACTTGCCGATCGGTTACGACGGCATGGGGCCGGAGCGCACGCTCGAGATCGCGAAGGCGGCGAAGGACTTGCCGGGTCCTGTGTTCATTCACTGCCACCACGGCAAGCATCGCAGCGCTGCCGCGACGGCAAGCGCCGCCGTCACGCTTGGTTTGGCGAACAACGAGCAGGCGACGGCGCGCATGAAGGTCTCCGGCACGGCGCCGAATTACATGGGCCTCTACGAGTGTGTGGCCGTTGCGAAGCCGGTCAGCGAGCAAACGCTCTCCGCTCTTCCAGCCAACTTCCCCGAGGTTTCGACGCCCGCCGGACTCGTGCAGACGATGCTCGCGATCGACGAAGCGAACGACGAACTCAAGGCGCTCGAGAAGGCCGGATGGAAAACGCCCGCCGAGCATCCCGACCTCGTGCCCGTCGCCGTCGCAGGGCGGCTCGCCGATCTGCTGCGCAACGCGCACGACGACAAGGAAGTGCAGGCGCACGGAACCGAGATGGCGGAGTGGTTGCTCGCCGATTTCGAGACCGCCGAGTCGCTCGAGCAGGGCCTCGCGCGCGGCGACGTCCCTGCAGCGGAGCTGAGCGCGCGCATGAAGCTCGTGCAGCAGTCGTGCAAGGACTGTCACGCCAAGTACCGCGACCGTCCCGCGTCGCGCTCGCTCTGACGCGCGACGAGTGCGTCGGCACATCGCGATCGCCGAGCGCAGTTCGACCGTTTCACTCGGAGCCGAGTTGATGAAGACCCTCTTCGTCCGTTGTTCGCTCGTCGCGGTCGCAGCGCGCGCTCACCGGTCACAAGGCGCCACTGCGAGCGCGCCGGTGATCAGGCCGAGGATCCGGTCGCGTTGCGCGACGCGCACTACGAGACCAAGGGCGTCGACAGCTACCTTGTGCACGGCCGCGCCGGTGTTCGGACCAAGGCCGACAGCGTGACCGAGTTCGACGACCTCCGCTTGAACGCGACGCGCTGAACCACGTTTCGATTTGGAGATTCCATGACGCTCACCCTTCCGCGCTCGATCATCGCCGCGCTCGCGCTCGCGGTCTTGCCGTCCTGCGCCGACGAACCCGATGTCGTCGTGTACTGCGCGCTCGATCAGGTGTTCTCCGAGGAGTTGCTGAAGAAGTTCGAGCAGCAGACCGGTCTCGACGTGCGCGCGGAGTTCGATGTCGAAGCCGCCAAGACCGTCGGCCTCGTGACGCGCATCCGCGAAGAGCGCAATCGCCCGCGCTGCGACGTGTTTTGGAACAACGAGATCGCGCACACCGTCGCGCTCGCCGACGCGGGCCTGCTGCAGGCCTACGACAGTCCGAGCGCCGCGGACATTCCCGCGCAGTACAAGGACGCCGAGCATCGCTGGCACGGTTTCGCGGCGCGCGCGCGTGTGTTCATCGTCAACACCAAGCTCGCGGATCCGACGGCGATCCACGGTTTGGAGGACCTGCTCGCACCGCAGTGGAAGGGCAAGGTGTGTATGGCGCGTCCGTTGACCGGCACGACGTTGACGCACGTCATCGCGCTGTACACCGCGCTCGGCGCTCCGTGGACCGACGACTTCTTGAGCAAGGCCGAAGCGGCCGGCGTCAACTTCGTGCAGTCGAACGGGCAAGTGATGCGGCTCGTGCGCGAAGGTCAGATGGCCTGGGGCTTGACCGACAGCGACGACTTCAACGTCGCGCAGCTGGGCGGCTATCCGGTCGCGCAGGTGTACCTCGATCAGCAGGACGCGGCGCATCCCGACGCGCGCGGCACGCTGCTCATTCCCAACAGCGTTGCGCTGCTCAGCGGCGCGCCGCACGCCGAGAACGCGAAGAAGCTGATCGACTTCATCCTCTCGAAAGAGAGCGAGGCCGCGCTCGCTGCTTGCGAGTCCGCGCAAATCCCGCTGCGCGCCGACGTGGCCAAGCCTGCGGGCGTGAAGTCGGCCGCCGAGCTGACGGTGATGCAAGTCGATTGGCACAGCGTCGGCGCGGCGATCGAACAGCGGCTCTCGGCGCTGAAGGAGCGCTTCCTCAAGTGAGCCGAGGGCTGCTCGCGCTCGCGCTGACGGCCTTCGCGATCGCGGGCCTCGCTCCGCTCGCAGTGATGCTCGCGCGTGTCGCACCGAGCGACCTCGGCCGCTTGCTCGACGCGCGCACCTTGGCGTTGCTCGGCCGCACGTTGGCCTACGGCATCGGCGTCGCCTCGATTGCGCTTGCGGTCGGCCTGCCCTTCGGATTCCTGGTCGCGCGCACCGACATGCCGCTCGCGCGAACGCTGCGACCGCTCGGCATCGTGCCGCTGCTGTTCCCGCCGATGATCCTCGCGATGGTGTGGACCGTCGTCGCGGACATCCGCGGAGCGCCCGCTGCGTATTTCGTCTCTGCGCTCAACACGTTTCCGCTCGTCGCGTTGTTCAGCGCGCGCGCCTTCGAGCGCATCGACGGTCGCCAGGAGGAAGCGGCGCGCTTGTGCGGCGGATTGCGCGCTGTGATCCGCTGCGACTTGCCGCTCGTGTTGCCCGCGGCGCTGTCGGGCGCGTGTCTCGCCTTCGTGTTCACGGTCAACGATTTCTCGGTGCCCGATTACGTGTCGTGGGTCGGCACGAAGTTCAACGTCTACGCCGACGAGATCTTCGCCACATGGAAGATCGACTCGGCGCCGGGCCGAGCGGTGGCGACGGCGCTGCCGCTCGTCGCGCTGACGCTGCTCACGCTGCTGCCCGCGCTCGCGCTGCGCCGCAAAGGCGCGCTGGCCTCGCTCTCGGGCGATTTTCGGCAGCCCGCGACGCTGCGCATCGGCGTTTGGCGCTGGCCGGCCTTCGCGTTCTGCGTCGCCGTGTTGGTGCTCGGCGTCGCGATCCCCGTCGCGCGCTTGGTTTGGGAAGCGGGCGGCGGTCAGCGCGGCTTCGCGCTCGCGCACATCGCGACGTCGTTCCAGCTCGCCATCGAACGCTCGCGCGAAGACCTTCAGAACAGCGTGCTGTGGTCGCTCGCGGTCGCGTCGTTGTGCGTGCCGGTCGGCCTGGTGATCGGCCATGCGCTCGAGCGCAGCCGGCGCGGCCGCTGGTTCGAGTCGCTGATGCTCGCGCCGCTCGCCGTTCCAGCGGTGTTGTTCGGCGTCGGCACGCTCGTGCTGTGGAACCACGATTGGTCGGCGCGCTTCTACGACGGCGCAGGCATCGTCGTGCTGCTCCTCGCAGGACGATTCGTCGCCTTCCCGATTCTCGTCGCGTCGGGCGCGGTCGCGGGCCTCGATCCGAAGTTGGAGGAAGCGGCGCAGCTCGCTGGAGCGGGACCGGCGACGCGTCTCGCGCGCATCGTCGCGCCCGCGCTGAGCTCGTCGCTGTTCGGCGCGTGGGTGCTGGTGTTCGTGCTTGCCCTGCGCGAATTGGACGCGACGATCCTCGTCCCCGCGGCGAACCACACCGCGATGTTCCGCGTGTTCAACCAAGTCCATTTCGGTCGCGACGACTTCGTGGCGGCCATGGCGTTGTTGCTGGTGTTCTTGATCGTGTTGCCGGGCGCGCTGTGGTCGTTGTTCGCGCGCTCGCGCATGGAGCTCTTGCCGTGAGCGCCGTCACCGTCGAAGGATTGCGCGTCGACGTCGGCGCCAAGTGCCTGATCGGTCCGATCGACTTCGCGGTCGCCGAGGGCGAGCACGTGCTCGTCGTCGGGCCCTCGGGCTCGGGCAAAACGACCTTGCTGCGCGCGCTCGCCGGCCTCGCGACGCCGAGCGCCGGTCGCATCACGCTGTTCGGCGAACTCGCGAGCGACGCGGCGAAGCTCCACATTCCTCCCGAGCGCCGCCGCATCGGTTTTCTCTTCCAAGGCGGCGCGCTGTGGCCGCACATGAGCGCGCGCGCGCAGCTCGAGTTCGTGTTGAAGCACGCCGAGCGCAAGGACGCGGCGCTCGACAACGGCGCGACATCGCGCGAGACGCGCGTCGCCGAGTTGCTCGACTGGGTCGAACTCAGCGGCTTCGAAAAGCGCATGCCCGCGACCTTGTCCGGCGGCGAAGCGCAGCGACTCGCGCTCGCGCGGGCTCTCGCCGTCGGTCCGAAGCTGCTCCTGCTCGACGAACCGCTCGGACCGCTCGACGACGAGCTGCGCAGCGAACTGCTGCGCAAGCTCGGCGAATTGCAACGGCGCCTGGGCCTCACTGTCGTCCACGTGACGCACGCGCCGGCCGAAGCTCGGAGCATCGCGACGAGGCTCGTGCGCATGCGCAGCGGCAAGCTCGTCGCGGAGGAACGCGCGTGAACTTGCGCGCCGCAGCCGGCCTCGTCGTGCTCGCGCTCGGCGCCGGCACCTTGCTCGCGATCTTCGTCGAGCCGAAGCAACCGCACGAGCCCGTGCTGTGGAACAGCTCGAAGCAGTGCGCCGAGTGCCACGCGACGCAGTTCGCCGAGTGGAAGGAGTCATGGCACGCGCAGGCCTGGACCGACGTCGACGTGCGCAAGCTCTCCAACGATTTTGCGAACGCGGACTGCATCGATTGCCACGCGCCGCAGCCGGTGTTCGAGACCGGCATCGGCCGGCGCGTGCTGCCGCGCACGACGCGCCGGATCGAAGGCGTCGACTGCATCGCCTGCCATCAAATGCAGGACGGACGCGTCGCCGGAACCGTCGACAATCCCAGCGTCGCGTGCAGGCCCGTCGCGCAACGCGAGTTGATCAGGCCCGAGTTCTGCTCGGGCTGTCACAACCAACACGGCACGCTCGACCAGTGGAAAGCGAGTCGCTTCGCGCAGCCCGGCCCCGACTTCCAAGATTGCCTCGCGTGCCACATGCCGTATCGCAACGGCGATCCGGCGCAGGGCCGCGTTCATGCGATGCACGGCGGTCACGACCTCGAGCTCGTGCGGCGCGCGGTGACGCTGAAGGTCGTGCGCGTGGCCGGCGTGCCGACGGTGGAGATCGAGAACACAGGCGCGGGGCACAACTTCCCGACCGACGAGCGCAGTCGCGCGAGCGACGTGTTTTGGCGGCCGATCCGCACGGACGGCGCAGCGAATCCGTGGCGCGCGCTGTACCGCTTCCGCAATCCGTACCGCTACGAAGTCGAGTTGCCGAACACCGAGCTCGCCGCGGGTCAGAAGGTGACGCTGCCGATCGTCGACGCCGAGGCTTCCGGTCCGATCGAGGTCGCGCTCTTCTACAAGCTCTCGCCGTACTACGCGGTCACGGCGCATCCGGATCCGGACAGCGAAGCGTTGTTGGTGCACTCGGCGAGGCTCGCTCCGTGAAGCGTGCCGTCGCAATGTTGTTGTTCGTTGCGAGCTGCACGCGCGAGCCTGAGTCCGCTCCGGCGCCGGAGCGCGCGTTGCGCGAAGTCGCCAAGGAAGCGCTGGCGAAGCTCGAAGCGCAGCTCGCTGTGCCG
The DNA here is from genome assembly GCA_964358875.1 of uncultured Planctomycetaceae bacterium. Lineage (GTDB taxonomy): Bacteria > Planctomycetota > UBA1135 > UBA1135 > CAYHRR01. Next base: position 11,288 of record CAYHRR010000075.1, read on the forward strand.
CCGGCGCCGAGCAACGCGAACGAAGAGCTCAGCGAACAGATCGCGGGACTGTTGGAGACGCTCGCAAGCTCCGACACCGGCATGCGGCGCGTCGCGCGCGCGGAGCTGCTCGAGTTCGGCGCGCCTGCGATTCCCGTGCTCGCGTTGCGTTTGAACGACACGACGGCGCCGGCGGCGCAGCGCGCTGCGGCGGTCGAGATCCTCGGCGCGAGCGACGCGCACGCTGCTGCTGATGCACTGCTGACGCGTCTCGAACTCACGCGCACGCACAGCGACGACGAAGCCTGGATGCGCGCGCAATGCGCGTGGAGGCTCGGCAGCGGGCATCAGGACTGGATCGTTCCGCGCCTCTTGCTGCACATGCGCTACGAGGTCGACCACGAGACCGTGATCTGGATCGCGAACACGCTCGCGCACTTCGGCAACTTCGCGGGACTCGACGCGCTCAACGTGATCGCGACGACGGCGAGTGCTCAGGAACGCCGCGATCTTGCGACAGCAACGCTCGCCAAGCTCGCAGCCGACGCAGGTTTCGCCGACGCGGT